>PKTL01000011.1 GCA_002867475.1 Candidatus Woesearchaeota archaeon | reverse complement strand
GAATAAAACAGAATATAAATCATTGATTGAAGCAGTGATTTGGGATGTAGCTGGATTTTGGGGTTTGGGAAAACCAAGAATCTAATGATTCGGGAAATCTTGGATTTACCAGTTATAGCTTTTAATAACCTTTTCACCCTTAGATATCCGATTTTAAATCACTTGAAACCTATATGTTCTAATATAGAAGATAATATTTTAAAATCTCTATGTAACTGTATTCAAAACACTAAGCGGTATTAACTCCAGTTCTGTTTCACTCTTCGCACGAGAACACTTTGGGAAAGTGCTACGAGCAAAACTTCCTTGTATCTAACACACAGTGTTTTTTGAGATAATTCCCATTCACTTATAACCTCTCAAGAAATCATCCAGGATTTCTTTTCACTATTTTCAAAAACTAAAGGCCATCCTAGCTTTACGTTTTTGAAAATTTATATCGTTCTTTTCTAATTAAGTCTTCGTATATATTTGTAGTTTCAACATTTGGTAGCGAGAGGAAGCAGTTCTGTACGATCAAACTTTAAATAATTGTTTGCTCTAAGAATTATCTTCGATACTTCTTCGCCGGGTTCGTAGCCACGCGACATAACTGCAATCGGATTATTTTTTAAAGTTTATAACTCAATATATACTAACTTGGTGTTCCGAGTTAAAATATCCAAAATCTTTAACAGCGATATTATAAAAGAAATTTTCTGGAATTTTTTTATCATCATTTTCCTCTAAAATTTTTTTAATTAAAAGTAATTCTTGTTGATTCCCTATTTCTCTTTTATAAAAAACATATAGCTCATTTAGGTATTCATTCATTTTGATTATATTTTTTTTATTTTGGAATTTTAACATTTTATCGATAAGAAGTTTAATTTGAAAATTTTTAATCAATATTTCAATATCTTTAATAATAATATCTATATCGAATAACTTCTTTGAAATTAAAGACTTTTTAACAACTAATTTTTCAATTATTTTTCTTAACTTATTAATTTTACCTTTTTCAGTTTTTAATTCTTTTGTTTTTATAAGCTCTTTTTTTAAAATATCATCTATTAGTTCTTTAATAAATTTTTTCTTTTCTGAATCAATATTGTTATAAAAATTATAAATGTCTTCAACATAAACTTCATATCCTTGTTGTTTATATCCTATAAGTCTTTTTAAAACCGTTTCCATAACATTAAACCGAGATAATACTGTTTCTAAATTTTTACTTGAATTTATTATATCAACAGTTTCTTGAAGTATTCTTAAATCATTTGCTATTGCATTTCTAGTAAATTTTTGTCTTTGAATTTCTTCTCTCGCTTTTTCCATTTCAACATCATATTTATGTTTAAAATATATAAATCCAACAAAAATTATTGAAATAACAATTACAGATTCCATAAAAAAAGCCCTCCATTTTATTCTTATTATATTCTATATAAGAGTTTTTTCAAATCATTTCTTAACTTTTTTTGAGTTCTAATAATTTTTTTAATATAATATTATTAATCTTTAATTTAAAAGAGGTTTATATGAAAAACGGCAATTGGTTAGATTCAGAAAAAGAATTTGTTTTAAATGGACAATTTACAGATGATATAGAAAATTTTAATTGTTTTTGGCCCGAACAAATAAAAAAAAATAAAAATGATTTTTTAAAAAGATATGAGATTTCCATTGATCATCTTCCATTACCTGGTGCATTTAGAGAAGTGTTAATTGCTTTAAGAGGTTTAATAAGGGAAAAACGCAAAGAAAATCTTGATTATTCTGTTGAACTTTCCCAATTATATAAAATTGCTGCAATAGAAACATTTGGACTTGATTATTCTGAATATAATCAATGCCCTGGTTTTAATATTTTTTCCATTATTCCAGGTAATATCGTTAATAATCTAAAGATTAATTACAAGACTTTGGGTTACCAAAAAATTCCGTCATTAAAAAAAACAGATATTAAATGGATTGTTGAAAAATGGGGTGAGCCAGAAAGTCATTCTAACTTAAACATTCTTTACAATGATTTATGGAATAGATACGAAAAAAAATATGAAAAAATAAGAAAAGAAATGTCTGCAAAAAGTATAGATGAATATAAAAAAATTCTAGGTTCTAATAAAATAGGAATTAAAAGAAATAATCTAAATCAAAGTGAAATAAAACCATCAAAAACAGCAAATCAAAATATTATTTTATACACAATAATTTTTTTCATCTTTTTTTTAATAATTTTAATAATAATTTTTGTTTAATATAATATACTTATCTCATTATCTTAAATATGATTTGAATCAAATATTTTTTTGTTGCGCTATTTAAACAAATCATTTTTTTCCTGTTCTTTTTTGAATTCTTTTTCAGCGTTTGATAAATTTTCAGGACTTAATGCTTTTTTCATTCTAATAATATCATTATAACCAAAATACAGAGTTTCTGGTTTTATTGTAATGAATTGATTTTTTGTTGAATAAGCTTTTTGAAATTTTAATAAAAAAGCATGTTTTTTTAAGTTTTGAGAAAAAACATAAGTTTGTATATCAAAAGAATCACTTGATTGAAATACTTCGTTTCCCAATTTCCAAACTATGCACAAGTTTCTCAATTCACCTTTAGGTAATGGTTTATCAATCTCAGCTTTATTTTCTAATGCAATTTTCACCCATTCAATATATTTATTACATAATTTAATTATCTTATTACTAAGTTTATCTTTTTCTTTTTTTTGATTATTTGGAATCCTTATATTTACTGGTGTTAAAACATCATTAAATCTAAAATAGAACACTTTTTCTTTTGGATAATAATCTATATCAAACTCAATAGAATTAAATTTTTTCCATACATTGTTATATCTTTCTGGTGTACCCTTATAGATATTTATATAATCTTTCGAAAAAATTGTTACAGAAAATAGTATTAAAAATATGAAAATTATTTTTTTCAAAATTTTCTCCTCTTTTGTTTTATTTTTTTTATTTTAACCCTTTTCTTAACATTTTTAAACTATTTTTTATAATTAAATAAATCTAAAAGATTTTTAAAATTAATAAGAATCAAAGTTTTTAGAATTTTACAAATACAAAAATTTATTTCAACATTTGAATATATTTAATTAATTTGAAAACAATTGAACTTTTGTATAAAGAAAAAATAGACCAGCATATTATATGAGTAAATATTTTAAGTTATTTCTTTTTCTTTTTCTTTTTGGAGTTTTTTGATTTCTTTTTAGAACTATTTTTATTAAATAACTTCTTTTTAAAATAAATTGGCAAAGCAATAACAACAGCTAGAATAGCAGACAACATTATTACAAAGTATGTGATTTCCATAATACTCATATTTTCCCACCTAAAAATTTTTCTTAAATACATAATAAGGAATTTATCTACATTTTCAAAATTTAATAATTTAAATTAAGTCATTCTGCAGTTATTATGCGATCGGGATAAAAGGGGCCCGGAGCG
>PKTL01000031.1 GCA_002867475.1 Candidatus Woesearchaeota archaeon | reverse complement strand
TATTAGTAACACTAGCAGCAAGCAAACCCTCATCAGAAGAACTAGAAGAAACCAAATTAGTAAAATTACTAGAATCAGACTTGATAAAAAGGAAATTATAATAAAAATCACTCACAACACAATTCTTCACTACATTATTATTATTACCATCACCCGTATTTGGCAAACTAATACCATAACTACTAGCCACATCAGTACCATCAATAGTATTACCCTGACAATCAAAAGTCACATTATCTGCACCATTAAAATTAACACAAGTACCATCAGCATAATTACTGATTGAATTATTTAATAAGATTGTATAACCTGATCCATAACTTTGGATCTTATCTGAACAATCCGTGCAATTATAACAAATAACAGTCGGATCGAAAATAACCAAGGGCAAGTAATCAAAATTGCTTCCATCTATTGCATAAGCTGTCTCACCAAACCCATCCCCATTCGTATCGCTTCCTGAATAATCTGACCAATAGTTTCCACCAATATTATCACCATTGATAATATTTGGTCCTGTCTGATTAGTGGTATTGAAATAATTACTTGAACTAGTTGAATAGATATTGTCAGTATTATTGAAATAATTATTGTAAAAATTATTTGAATTGGATGAAGATAAATAAATACCTTGTGTTCCACTATTTGTTATTGTACTATTATATATGTTGTTGCTAGTGCCTGGACTAATATACATGCCATAATTATTACCTGACAGATTTAGATTTATAAAAGTACCGCCAGAACCGCCAGAAATTGAAATTCCAGCAAATGATGTGTCTAAAACAGTTATGTTCCTATAATAGTTACCTGTATCATCTGCTTGAATTCCAGTTGACATACCACTAAAAAATGAGTTAGTAACCGTCGTTCCATGATTGCTACCAGCATTAGAATATATCCCGGTACTAGTACCTGTAGCATTAATTAGATCAAAAACACTATTCTCATTTTGCTCACGTAAATAAATCGCCATTGTATCTGTTGATTGGAACAAAGTAATATTATTACCATCACTATATCTGAGCCAAAACCCATTCCCATTACCACTACTAGTAATATTATAGAAAAGATTATTATGAGAATTTGAATCAATATAAAAACCAGAGTTAGAAGAACTAGTAGAACTTATATTAAAAAAATCATTGCCTACTGAATCCAAGATGTAGACGTTGTAATTAAAATTATTTATCACACAATTCTTAATCACATTGTTGTTCGAATCATCACCTGTAGATGACAGATAAATACCATAATTGCCACCAGTACCATCAATAGTCAAACCCTGACAATCAAAAGTAGTACTATCTTTACCATCAAAATCGATACATGTAGCAGCAGAATTACTGATACTATTATTCAAAATAATCGTATAAACAGGTGCGTAAGTTTGGATCTTATTACTACAATCAGCACAATTATAGCAATAAACATCAGTCGTATTAGTATCATTAGTATAAATAGGCAAATAATCAGTAGCAGTAGTACCAACAGAATAAGGATCATCACAAAAACCATCAGTAGGACTAACATCATAACAACCATGAACATCACTATCATAAGCAGTCCAATGATTACCAGTCAAAGTATTATTGAAAACATTACCATTAGGACTATACATCTTATAACTTGAAGAAAAAGTATTATTAGAGAAAAGATTACCAGTAGAACTTGAAAAATATAAATCATCTAAACTCTCAATTATAGTACTATTATATACTTCGGTGCCTGTAGTGCCCGAACCGAAATACATCCCATAATTACCATTATTAGTAAGATTCAAACCTGTAAAAGTCTTGTTGGAACCTCCACCCAACATAACACCAGCATAAGATGTATCAACAATAGTAATATTCCTATAATACCCATGATTATCTTTTGTACTAATGCCTGTATACCCTGTAAAAAAGGAATTAGTGACAGTTGTTCCAGGATTAGTTCCATAATATGAATATATCCCATAATTGGAACTAGTAATGTTAAGTAAATCAAAAATATTATTCTCATTTTGATCATAAAGATAAATTGCGGTCGGATCTATTGAATAAAGCAAAGTAATATTATTATTATCACTACCCCTAAGCCAAAAACCCGTAGGATTACTGACACTAGTAATATTATAGAAAAGATTATTATGGGAACTTCCATCAATATCAAATCCACGCGAACTAGCATTCGAAGAGATTACATCGATAAAATCATTACCTAAAGAACCATCAAGATAAAAATTATAATTGAAATTATTTATATGGCAATTCTGAATCACATTATTATTACTACCAGAAGGCATATCAACACCATAATTACCACCTGTTCCATCAATCATTAAACCCTGGCAATCAAAAGTAGTACTATCTTTACCATCAAAATCAATACAAGTAGCAGCAGAATTACTGATACTATTATTCAAAATAATCGTATACACAGGCGCATAAGTCTGGATCTTATTACTACAATCAGCACAATCATAACAGTAAACATCAGTTGTGTTTGTATCATTAGTGTAAATAGGTAAGTAATCAGTAGCAGTAGTACCAACAGAATAAGGATCATCACAAAAACCATCAGTAGGACTTACATCATAACAACCATGTACATCACTATCATAACCAGTCCAATGATTACCAGTCAAAGTATTATTGAAAACATTACCATTAGGACTATACATCTTATAACTTGAAGAAAAAGTATTATTAGAGAACAAGTTTCCTGATGAACTACTAAAATACAATTCATAAGAGCTTCCACTAAAAGTACTATTATACACTTCAGTGCCTGAAGTACCTGAACTAAAATACATTCCATAATTGCCATTATCAGTAAGATTCAAACCTGTAAAAGTGTTAGAAGTACCATCTACATAAATTCCTTGAGATACAGTATTTACAACAGTTATGTTACTATAATATCCACTATCATCTTTTGTCATGATACCTGTAGACATATCACTAAAAATGGAATTAGTAACAGTCGTTCCAGGATTGGTACCAATATAAGTATAGATTCCTGTACTAGTTCCTGTAACATTAAGTGAATCAAAAATATTATTTTGATTTCCTTCACGGAAATACACCGCATAATTTGTATCATCAGAATATAATAATGTAACATTATTACTATCACTATTTCGCATCCAAAAACCTTGAAGATTACCAACACTTATTATGTTATAAAAATCATTATTATCTGAAGTTCCATCAATCCAAAAACCAGCAGTTGAAGAATTTGTAGAGGTTATATTGATAAAATCATTACCTGAAGAACCTAATGGATAAAAATTATAATTGAAATTATTTATATGACAATTCTGAATCACATTATTATTACTAGCAGAAGGCATATCAACACCATAATTACCACCAGTCCCATCAATCATTAAACCTTGACAATCAAAAATCACGCTATCAGCACCATTAAAATCAATACAAGTAGCTGCAGAATTAATGATTGAATTATTCAATAATATTTTATACCCTGTACCTGTATAGGTTTGTATCTTATTACTACAATCCGTGCAATTATAGCAGGTTACATCAGTGGAGATTGTTAGGTTACTACTGTTTCCCCAACCACTATAATCATTTCCATCATATAATCTTACTGAACAGTTCCAAGCATCTCCAGGTGAAGTGTAAGAACTGTCAAGTGTTGCGTTGAACAAGGTTCCATTAACATAGCTATTGTTATAATCAACTGTTTGATTCAAAGCGCCATCAAGATACCATCTAACTGTAACATTCAAGTCATCACCATCATTATCAGCTAACACAGCTGAACAATTAAGATCAGAGTCAGTATTATTCAAACCATCAACAGATAATAATGTTACAGTTGGAGTCGTTGGTACTGTGTTTAAATATACTGTGAGATTCTCAGTATTTTCCCCATATATTCCATTTGAAGTTAAATTTACAATAACTTCATAGATACCTGCCAAGTCAGGAGATATGAAAGTATAATTATAGAACCCATTAGAATCCGTACGAGTATAATATTCTTCTTGGTTATCAAAAGATGTATTTGGTTCTGGATATGTATATTTTCGTACTAATATATAATCTATATTTCCACTAGGAAGATTATAATAGCTTAATGCACCTACATTACCTGTTGTTAAGCTTGTATCTTGAGCTGTGACAGTCTTTGTATCTGCCCCATTCACACAAGTACAAGTTAAATCAGATCCAAAGATTTTCAGAGTTGTTGTTATCCAATCAGAATTACCTTGTGTTTGCGATGTTGAAGCTATAATTGTGTCTCTTCCTGCGTTTTCTCCAATTACACAACGATTGTTTTGAGGGTCAGAAGTACAAGTATAATAAGTTGAAACGCCATTAGCCCTAACCATTGCACCTGTACCATCATTATCATTGCTTTTTCCTCTTACAACCACTTCGACATTAGACTCTGAAATTTCACTTATAATTAAAGCAGATTCCACATTTGCAGAAGGATTAGTGACATATCCTGAACTCCACGCCCAAGTTCCTCCTATTTGATTATAATCTGATAATGTGTTTTGGTCAAAACCATCATACCATAATAACGTATTTGAAATATTACTTTTTGATTGCCCTTCAGGATTTCCATAATAGAAATAAATAGTCTTGTTGGATGATGCGTTAAGATCTGTTTTTACCCAGATAACTGTGGATGAAGTATTGCAGGTAGCTTGGTTTTCGATCCAATAGTCCAATTCACTATCACCATATGTGAATCTTATATCACTACAGTCATTATTGAGCTTTGATTGAGATATCAAATTTTGAGTATCTAAAGTTATTTCTATAGAATAATTGGATAAGTTTTCATCTGAATTTTCAAATAAAGTGAATGCATCCCTATATTTCCAATCTGTATCCCACCAAGAAGATAAAGAAGATATATTGATTGGAGACCCATTTATATAGATATCAATACGGTTATTGGATACTGGTTGCCCATCAGAATAATTTATGTATCCAAACACATTAAGAGATGTATTTATCAACACAGGATTGATTGAAAAATTTAATCCAACATCTATTTCTAATACTGTAAAATTTCTTGTTTCTGAATGATTTTTTCTTCCTTGGTAATCAAAGCAGGTAACATTCCAAAGATAATCTCCAGGATACAATTGAACAGTATGATTAGTGGACTCATTAACAATTGAGAATATATCTGATTGATTAACTATTCCATCAATTGTAAGATTACATAAAATACTTGGAACATTATCTTTAGCAGTCCAATTAAAATTTACATATGAAGTTGACAAATTTGCACCATTCTCAGGATAATTAAGTATTGGTTCTTCAGGACCTGTTAAATCAATTGTCAAAAGAATCTCCTTATCCTGATTAATAAGGATGTCAAATCCTGGAAGGTTACCTGAGCCATCTGTTATTAAAGGTGAAACACCTATTTCTGCACCTTCTTCAAAAATATGATAATTCTTTGAATTTTGAAGCCCAGAAAAATTATGTGATGCGATGCAAGCACTATTTGATGACGTCTCATTGAAAAATATTTTTGAATTAGTATAATTTATTGGTTTTCTTGTAACTTCAATAGTGTCTATTATAGAATATGCTGTTTTATGCATGATTCCATTTTCTAAATAAACCAATTTTCCATTATCTTGATAGCAATTAGCACCATCATAATAATTGCATCTTAATATTGATCCAGATTTGCCTTTATACCATTCACTAGCAGCGCTTCCACCATTAACACCCATAGTTACTGATTCTAAAAGATTCTCATAGTATAAAGCTATTCTTCCACCACTACCAGATCCACCATATTCATAAGCTGCGCCACCATTTGCACTCATGCTTGAAGTTCCAAGAATATTCTTAGAGAATATAGTTATTGTTCCACCAGAACCTCCACCACTATCTCTTGAAGCTTCTATTCCAGCAAGACCATTAGCAGTAATAGACCCATTAATGATTAGAGTATAATTCACATTTAAAATTATAGCCCCTCCTCCATCGCCACTATTATCATAAGTATTTGTGCCACCACCAGAACCAATATTTATAGGATATAATAGGCTTCCATATGTTAGATCGCTATCATGACCACCTATTCCCCCATATGAAGCACCAGCTACATTCGCATAGTCACTATTACCTGTACTTCCTGGACCATAACCTGCAAGATATCCCTTTCCATCGGTATTGATAGAACCACCATTATTGATTGTCAGATTATTTGCGGTTATGTTTATCTTATATAATTCAGATGTTTGATGTCCTGTATTTGTGATTGTTCCATTGATTATCAATGTGTTCAAATCTAGTGGAACGTTCAGTACTAATTTGTGAGTATCAAGTATTGTTAGTTCATCCTGCTCCAATAAAGGAATTGTACCTCCAAATGCTGCAATAGTTCCTCCATCCCAAGTAAGATTTGTATAATTAATAGTCGAACCTGATAATAAGCTTAACGTTCCAACATTAGAAATATTTATGTTTTCACTTATTACATCCATCCCATTTCTTAATTCTAAAATAGCATAATTTTTAATAGTGATTGAACTGAAATTTTGATCACTAATTATTGGTGTTGAATAAGAATATTGATCGGAACCAAGATTGTTCAAATTATTATTATTGATTATCAAATCACCATAAGTTTGAGAATCTGCTTTCAAATAAATTGTTCCAGAAGCTCCAGAACGTCCACCATTAGACCCACCATATGCAGTTATTGAAATCCCATCAGATAAATTCCCATAATATATTGCAATTCTTCCACCACCACCGGCACCACCATATTCATATGCATTTCCTCCATTAGCAGAGATGTATGAATTGCCTTCAACTTTATTAGCATAAATATAAACACTACCTCCAGATCCACCACCATCATCTCTTGTGGATCCAACTCCTGCAAGACCATTAGCAGTAATAGACCCATCAATAATCAGAGTGTCTGAAACATTAAATAATGCTGCTCCACCTCCATCACCATTTGCTTGATAAGTGTTAGTACCTCCTCCTGAACCAAGATTTATAGGATTTGTGAGACTTCCATAAACTACGGTTGTTCCTGTCCCAGGCCCAGCTTCCCCACCATAAGCACCACCTTCCATATTTCCCCAATCACTATACCCAGGACTTCCTGTTCCATAACCTGCAAGATATCCTTTTCCATTCAAATTTATAGAACCAACAGAATAGATTGTCATATTATCTGCTGTAACATTTAATTTGTAAAGTTCTGAATTAGTGTTTGCTTTATGGGTTAAAATTCCATAGATGTAAATATTACTTGTGTTAATCCACACATTTTGAGCGTTAGATATCAAAGTCCCAGAACTAGTTATGTTTATAATATTGCATGATGCAAACTCATTAAGTTCATATGAGGAACTTATTGTCCAATTTCCTGTTGGATCTGGACAGAAATAATATCCATAATTAATAGTCAAATTGCTGCTGTTACCCCATCCACTATAATCATATCCATCGTATAATTGTATTGAGCAGTTCCAAACATCACCAGGCGAAGTGTATGAGCTGTCAAGTGTTGCGTTGAACAAGGTTCCATTAGCATAGCTATTGTTATAATCAACAGATAAGTTCAATACATTATTCCTGTACCACCTAACACTAACATTCAGATCATCACCATCAATATCAGCTAACACAGCTGAACAATTCAAATCACTATCAGTATTATTCAAACCATCAACAGAAACCAAAACAGGACTGGGCGTATCAGGTATCTGATTCTCCATACCTCCATCAGTTATCGTCCAACTATGAATTCCAATTAAGGTATCATTTCTTGAACTTAACGCATCAATACTATACTTACTATTCCCACCACTAAAAGTAACACTATCTTGTATATTTGGCGCTTGACTAGCCCAACCAATAAGCAATGAATCATACTTAGCAGTTGATAATGTGACGTTATCAAACATATGCTGCATATCTGTAACACTCGATATGTTCCAATCACCCAAATCTTGATTAACACTTGTGTTTTTAAATAAATATTCCATATCTTGAACGCTGCTAGTATCCCATCCGGAAACATTTCCATTAAAAGAAGTAGCACCATCTAACATATATCTCATGCTTGTAACGCTTTCAACGTTCCAATAATTTAAATCTTGATTAAATGACGTGGCACCTTGGAAAAGATAATCCATATTTTGAATTCCAGAAACGTCCCATGTTGAAACATCCCTATTAAAACTAGTTGCACCATAAAACATTGAAGTCAAATATGTAGCGCTTGAACCAAAACTCCAATTTTCAACGCTTCCATTAAAAGAAGTTGCTTGATAGAACATATATGCCAATCCATTTGTTGATGCAGAAGAAAAATTCCAACCAATCATATCACTATTGAAAGCTATTGCATTATAGAACATTGATTCTGCAGATTCTACACTACTAACATCCCAAGTAGAAATATTTCCATTAAATAAATCTGTCTCGCAGAACATACAAGTCATATAAACAACTGATGAAGTGTTCCACTGATTTAGATCTTGATTGAAAGCATCTGCATAACTAAACATCGAATCCATATCTGTAACTGAGGATGTATCCCATGTTGATATATTTCCATTGAAAGATGTCGCTCCTTAAAATGCACTCCACATTATCTCAATGTTTGATGTGTTCCACTGATCTAAATCCTGGTTAAAAGAGATTGCATCTTCAAACATACTATATATTGTCTGAACATTTGAGACATCCCAACCTGAAAGATTTCCATTGAAAGAAATTGCCTCTTGGAACATACTGGTTAGATCTGTGACTCCAGAAACATCCCAAAGATATAGATCTTGATCGAAAGATTCTGCATCAAAGAACATCCTATCCATATCTATAACGCTGCTTGTATTCCAAGAATTCAAAGACTGATTGAAATTAGTAGCACCATAAAACATGTATTCCATGTTTGTAACATTTATAGTGTTCCATCCAGATATATCTTGGTTAAAAGCACTAGCCATATTAAACATGTATCTCATATCATCTACATTTGATGTATTCCAAGTGGAAATGTTTCCATTGAAAGATGGTGCTCCATTGAACATGCCAGACATATCAGTGACACTAGAAGTATCCCAATTGTTTAGGTCTTGGTCAAAAACCTCTGCACTAGCAAACATACTATTCATATTAGTAACTGAAGATGCATTCCAAGAATTCAAAGACTGATTGAAATTATCCACATTGTAAAACATATTATTCATATTAGTAACACCACTAGAGGTTTCATCAAACCAAGCCTCTTCGGTAAAACTCACAATATTTACTGCATCTCTAAACATCATATAAGCGCTATTTATCCCAGTCATTCCATCACTCATATTTGTTAATATATCAATCAGCATATCTTCAGTACCCTCATAAAAAGACACCCTTGAAGCCTCTCCAGCAATAGAAACATTATAAATTCCATCGCCTGAATATTCATGCCAAACAAGTCCTGTACCATCATTATCAGCATCAACATTTGTATCGTTCCAATCAATATAGACATCAACAGCATCATCCAACTGGAAACTAAAATTAGTACCAGCAACTAATGATGTATTAATCTGGAAAGTGAAAAAATCAAGATATCCATATTGTACTGATTCACTTTCGGTGTTGTATGTGTACCACCCATCATAACTTGCATTTAGAAATAAGTCTTTCAATCCTGAACTGAAATCTGGAACTGTTACATTTGCTTCCCAAGCCCCATCCACATAACCAAATTGTTGATCTGAGTAATTAACCCTTAATTCAACCATATAAAGAAGATACATTGATCCACCTGAAGTATTCAATTCTATTTTAAGATTAAGATCTTCTATATCTGTCCATGACCAACTAGAAGGCGCATTTGTTCCACTTGTAATATCAAACCACACACTCCAATTAGGAGGATTTACAGAATTATAAGTATCTACATACTGATCCCCATATGAATCACCACTAAAAATAGGTGTATAGAATAATTGCTGAATTGAACTGTCTATACCCCAATAAGTTCTTATCTCAACAGAGGTTATCTGTCCATCTGGAGCAGATGAATAATTTGTTGAATTCAATATTATATAATGACCATCTGTCAAATCAGCAGCATAATTTGAAGTGCTTCCATCTACCAGATTATCAGAGTTTGAAACTATAGTAGTTTCATTATAATCATCGAAATAATAAACCTCGCTTGATGAGCCTCCAGCAGGAAGCATATTTACTGTTTCTCCGCCTATAGTTATCTCATTTACTGTTACTCCATTTGTAACATTCTCACTGCCATTATTGTACTGGAATCTTATTGTTATATTATCATAACTGCTTACTGCTTCAGGACTGCCTGTTGTTGGATCTACAAAAAATATTGAATGATTTTCATTAAGAGTATAATTACTGAAATGAGTAACACTAAAAGTATAATTACCACCTAAGTAAGATAGTTCAACACAATCATTACAAATATATCCATCAACAAAGATTACAGGATCAAGATAATCAACATTATATAGAGTTATATTTGCACTGCTGTTAAAACTGCTATGAAGATTTTCACTATCGACATTTACATAGCCATTGCCAATATCTACATTGCTATCAAGATCTGCAGCAAACACATTCAAGCAATCGTTCCATTCAATTTTTCCCATTCCTGGAACAGCTAAAACTATTCCACAAAGGTTCAATTGCTCTGTCTCATTATAATTGCTGAAATTTGTTGTTGGTGGAACAGTGAATCCTGTATAGCTTACTTCTAAATCTGAATAGGTTATATTTACAAAGCTTAAGATTGGAGTATAAGTAGAATTACCTTCAAATATAGCTTTATACTGAACATATTGACTATTATTTAAACTGCTTAGATCACAACCACTTGGGTCAGTACAATTCAAATCCCAAGCATCACCACTGCAAGCATCATCATCACAATCACGAACACTTAAGTTTATCTCAAT
The DNA here is from genome assembly GCA_002867475.1 of Candidatus Woesearchaeota archaeon. Taxonomy (GTDB): domain Archaea; phylum Nanobdellota; class Nanobdellia; order Woesearchaeales; family BM511; genus BM511. The sequence continues at coordinate 12,986 of PKTL01000031.1, read as the reverse complement.
ATCATTACTATTCCAAGTTATATTTGACCAAGACTTACTTGAACTAGCATCAAAGATTTGAGAAATATAATCAGAATACTTACTTTTTTGATTATTATAGATATTTAATATTTCATCAGATGATAAACTCCTATTCCAAATAGCAAGCTCATCGATTGAACCATTAAAATACCCATCATATTCCCCTCCTATTTTAACAGAAGAAAAATCTACAGCTGTTGAAGAAATAGATTCTGTATCATTAAGTACTCCGTTAATATAAAGCTCAAAATAACTAGTGTTAGAAACACCAACAACATGTATCCATTCATTTAAAGGAATCTGAGTACCTGTTTGAGCATATCCAGCCATTTGCTTACCAAAATTGATTCCTTTGTAACCTGAGGTATCACTTAACCAAAACACATACCTTGAAATACCACCACAATCAATTATATCTGATTCTTGAAGCTTATTAGAATTAACCCAAAAAGAAAAAGTTATGTTTCCAGGTATCATAGATAAAAAGCTTGAATCTGAAACAGTAATATAATCATCACTTCCATCAAAACTTAAAGCAGTCCCTATCTGCCCTTCTGCAGAATATGTTACTCCACCACTTTCTGTTCCATTATTACCTTGCCCTGAATAATCAACGATTATTCCTGATGCTTCATCCATGTGAAGAAGCAAGACATTTTTTGTCATGTTAACCCATCCGTCTTCAACAGAATCAGAAGGTAATTCACTTGAAAAATTAGCAACTAATCCACTTCCATTAAACCAAGTATTATTATAATTTCCTAAGTCCCAACTGCTAAATGTATAGTTTGAATCACCCCAATCTGTCCTGTTCTGATTATCATATGCAAGGCAGTTCCATTTGAATCCTGAATCAATAAACATTGATTCATCCACTCCAAGATCACCATATAGATTTCTTGTAAAGATTGTGCTATTACTTGTTCCACCTAGTGTTTTTGTCTCAATCGCCTGCCAGCTCCCATTATAATCAATATACAAAGTTATATTTACAAGATTTAGATTTGTATCAGTAACCGCACTACAATTAAATAATATATTACTGAAATTAATTGTATTATTATCATTTATTGGTAAGTTTAATGAAGTTACTAATACATCATATATATAGATAGTATCAGATAAAGTTATGTTACTAAATAAATAAGTTGAATCACAGGTTACATTCCAGCTCTTTGTTCCATTTGAATCAAAACTATAATTATATTCATAATATGTGCTTGTTGAATTATACACCATTTCAAACCAAGCGCTCCAACTAGCACCATTATAAAAAGATATATTACAATTACCATTATAAGTTTCATTATCTATAATTGTGCCATTAGCAAAAGTATAATTAGCAAAAGTTTTGAACTGTTCTGATTCCCAAACCAATGTACTTCCACCTAAAGCATCTGATTCATCAAAAATTTCTAAACTAATATTTTCTATCAATGAATAATTGCTGAAATGGGCGACGTTAAATGTATAGTTTCCATTGCTATAGCTTAATTCATTACAATCACCACACATAACACCATCAACTAATATTCTTGGTTGAGAAAAAACGATGTTTTCAATAGTTATGTTAGCGCTGCTGTTAAGACTACTATCTAAGCTGCTGCTATCAACGCTTGCGTAATAAGTTCCTATATCTACATAAGTATCGAAGTCTGCGCCAGTAACATCAACACAACCATTCCAATCAATCCTTCCAATACCTGTTATAGCTAATGTAAGGTTGCAAAGGTTGCTTTTCTCTGTAGAATTCAAATTCGTAAAATTGTTTGTTGGAGGAACATCAAAATTAGAAAATTGAACTTCTGATGCTTGATAGGTTATGTTCACAAAACTTAAAACTGGCGTATAACTTGTACCATTTGTTCCAAATATTGCTTTATATTGAATATATCTACTAGCATCTAAACTGCTTAGATCACAACTGCTTGGGTTAGTACAAGTTAAGTCCCAAGCATCCCCACTGCAAGCATCATCATCACAATCACGAACACTTAAGTTTATATCAATATCATTACTATTCCAAGTAATATTTGTAAAAGATTTAATGGAACCAGCATCGAACACTTGACTTGTATAATTCCCAATAAAAATACCTATTTGAATTTCATATATCTCTAATATTTCATCAGTAGATAGACTTCTGTTCCAAATCGCGACTTCATCGATTGAGCCATTAAAAAAACCTTCACCGGTTCCTGTTCCTCTAGATCCATAAAGTTTTCCTATCAAAAGTTCATTACTATTAATATCTAAATTATAACTAACATTAACACTATCAACAAATTCACCATTTATATACAATGATAAAGAAGTATCATTTTTTGAAACAGCTACATGATTATACCCATTCCAAGAAATATCCGTTGAGCTAATTTGGTTTCCAGCATTTAAAACAAATATATCTCCAACACCCATAGTACCTCCTGATTGCCCAGCATACAACTTACCATCATAAACAACTAAAGATTTTATTTCTTTTTTAGACCCACCATAGCTAGTAGTCCAAGAAGAACCATCATAAACAAACACATCACCATCACCATCCACATAACCTGCTTGTCCAGCATATAACTTACCATCATAAACAACTAAAGAAAATATACCTATTTTAGCCCCATCATAACTACTAGTCCAAGAAGAACCATCATAAACAAACACATCACCATCACCATCAGAACCACCACCTTCACCAGCATATAACTTACCATCATAAACCGCTAAAGAATATACTGCTGATTTAGTTCCATCATGACTCATAGTCCAAGAAGAACCATCATAAACCATTACATCACCCCCATCGGCAACACCATTATTTCTTCCAGCATATAACTTACCATCATAAACCGCTAAAGAATATATTATGTTTGAAGAACCATCATAATTTGCAGTCCAAGAAGAACCATTATACATTATTAGCTTTTCATCCCCTACCATCCCAGCATATAACTTACCATCATAAACCGCTAAAGAATATATTATATTTCCTGAACCATTATAACTAAGATTCCAAGAAGAACCATCATAAACAAATATATCTCCCTCTCCAGGAGAAATACCTTGGCCAGCATATAACTTACCATCATAAACCGCTAAAGAATATATTGAATTTTTATCACCATCATAACTAGTAGTCCAAGAAGAACCATTATAAACAAAAACATCACCACCACCATCAAAACCGCTAGCTTGACCCGCATATAACTTACCATCATAAACCGCTAAGGACAAGATACCTATATTAGATCCATCATAACTGCTAGTCCAAGAAGCAGTAGAATTAATAACTTCAGCTTTTAATTTTCCATCACTATTATCTAAAAATAATTTATAAGTTCCTTTATCTATTAACCCCTGAATGTAATCAACACTTACATTATAATTTTCGCTTGTATTAAACCATAAAGAAATCGAAAATTCGTCCGATAAATCTAAAGTTGTATCATCACTTATACTAATAAAATCATTAACACCATCAAAACTGATAGAATCATTAATTTGTCCATCTATTGAATAAGTGACACCACCACTTTCAGTTCCATTGTTACCTTGATCACTACTATCAACAATAGTTCCAGAAGATTCATCCATATGAAGAAGAAGAACATTATTACTCATATTAATCCAAGCAGATTCATTTGCATAATCAGGCAATTCATTAGATGCGACGCCTAAAACATTCAAAACGATCCCTGTTCCATTAAATTCTGTATTATTATAGGTTCCTAAATCCCAACTGCTAAAACTATAATTAGATGATGCCCATGCAGTTTGGCTATTATTATCCTTTGCTAAACAGTTCCAAGTGAATGACCCATCATAGAACATATCAGAGCCTAATAGGTCTGTGTAGAGGTTTCTGTAGAATGTTGTTGAGTCACTTGTTCCTGTTAATGTTTTATTCTGTATTACATTCCATGAACTTGAATCACCAACATATAATGTCGCGTTTTTTAGTTGTAGTCTTGAGTCTGTCGTTGCTTCACAATTGAAATTTACATCAAAAAAGTTTGTTGAATCAGAAGTAGGATAATTAAGTGTTACTGATATATCATTAAACCCATAATTTATAGCATTTGACTCAGTATTGAATACAGTTACTGCACCATAGGTTGCGTTTATTGTCAGATCTTTCAATCCACTATCAAAACTTGGAACAGTTATGTTCGCTTCCCATCCCTGCCCATTATATGCAAATTCTTCAATGGTAGGAGTATAATTAACTAATATATGAACCATAAATAAACCATCCCTATTACTCCCAGGACCAACAGTATGAACCACATGCATATCTAGATTCTCTATATCATTCCAAGTCCACGTTGAAGGCGCATTAGTGTCTGTAGTTATATCATATAAATCTGTCCATCCAGGACCATATGCAGAATCATAAGGAGTAATATGATCATCCCCATCAGAACTACCTCCAAATTTAGGAGTAAAAGTCATAGTACGTCCATCTCTATCAAGCTCTATATATGCTCTAATTTTAACCGAATTTATAGTGCCGCTTAAAGAAGTATAATTTGTAGAATTCATAGTTATATATGTCCCTGAATCCCTATCTTCCGCCTTAGAAGCAAGAATACCATCAACCGCATATGAAGGCATGAGTTCCCATGTAGAAGCGGAATAATCATTAAAATAAAAATATACTATATCTGTTCCTCCTGCCTGACCGATTATTGTTGCTTCTGAACCACCAATCAACACCTGATTCAAAGTTACACCACTTGTTACATTATCAGTAGCATTATTGTATTGGAATTCTATTGTGAGATTATCCAAGCTGGTGACTGTTGCTGGACTCTCAGTAGTTGGACTTTCAAATATTATGTGATCCCCTGGTGCTTCTATCGTTAATGTGGAACTGTTCAACCAATTTGATTCTTCACTATTTTTCCCCATGCAACTTAACGTCCAATTATCACCTTCAACCAAATCATCTGAAGATATATTATTGACATTTTTCTCTATGCCTTGAGTGAATCCTGTTGTGAAATTAAAGACACCTAATACCTCATTTGAAGTAGTATAAACATAATCGCCACTAACAAAAACATCTAAATACTCATAAGAAGAAGGATGACTAGCAACTGGAACAGGATTACTATGATTACTTATATCAAACACAGCTAAAATCGAACTAGCATAGGAGACAGTATAAGCATAATCACCACTAACAAAAACGCTACTTACCTCTCTTAAAGAATAATCTCCACCATCATTAGTATAATTACCAACTGGAACAATATCGCTCTTATTTGATACATCCCAAACAACTAAATTATCTTCAACTTCAGATATGGTATAAACATAATCACCACTAACAAAAAGATCATTAACACCATTTAACGAATAATTACCGCTACTAACCGTATAATTAGTAACTGAAACAATATTACTCATATCAGAAATATTAAGAATTGCTAAAGTCGAATTAACACCTGATATTACATAAGCATAATCTCCACTAATATAAAAATCCTCTAAGTTTGTCAATACAGGATTATTTTCACTATTATTAAAATGAGCAAAAGGTATCAAATTACTCTTATTAGTAACATTCCAAACCACAAGATCATTATCTTCAGGAGATAAAGTATAAGCAATATTACCCACAACAAAAATATCTGTAGCTTGTCTTAATGAATAATTTTCTTCACTTGTTGTGTAAGCTCCAGTAGGAATAATATTACTCTTATTAGTAACATTCCAAATCACAATATTATCTTCATTGTTAGAAACTGTATAAACATAATCTCCAACAACAAAAATATCCCTAGCACCATCTAAAGAATAATCCCCACTTACTTCAAGTTTACTATCAATAGGGATAGGATTTCCATGAGCGCTAACATTCCAAATAGAAAGTGCCCTTGAAGAATAAGAAACAGTATAAGCATATCCATCAAGCACAAATAGATTATAAACATCTGCCAATGAATATTCTCCACCCCCATCACTATAAGCCCCTAGAGGAACCGGATCACTTACTGAAGACATATAACTTCCTGAACTAAAAACTGCACCGTTCTTATACCATTTATAGTAATAGTTAAGGCTGTCACCATCACTATCAGTTGCATTACAATAACCAATTAAATTATCCAAAGTTGTGTTTGAAACTGAATAAATTCTTGAGCTTTCAATAGCTATGCTTGACCCAACACTATAATTGCTGAAATGTGTAACGCTAAAAGTATAGGTTCCACTTGAATAACTAATCTCATTACAATCAGTGCAAAGTTCTCCATCAACATATATTATAGGATTCACAAAATCAATATTATACAAAGTTATAGTCGCACTACTATTCAAGGTCTCATTTAGATTGGAACTATCAACACTTACCCAGTCATCGCCAAAGAACACGTTTGAATCGAAATCTGCACCAGCAACATTCACGCAACCATTCCAATCAACTCTACCTTTGCCATTAATTGACAAAGTTAAATTACAAATATTTTCAAGCTCTGTAGAATTAAAATTATCAAAATTATTAGTTGGAGGAACATTAAAATTGGAATATGAAGGTGCGACCTCAGAATATGTAATATTCAAATAAGGTTTATTTGTTCCTTCTCTTGGAACAAAATTAAAGCCAACAAGCAAATCATCAAAATATGAACCGTACATAAAATATATAGCACTATCTGTAATATATTCCGCGTTACTCATATGATAATCTGGATCTGCAATCCTCATAGTTGAATAAGTATTGCTAACATCATAATCTGCTTTTATTATATTAGTTACATTTATACAAGAATATCCTCCTGCAGTTATTCTACTCCAAGTTCTACTTTGTTGATCGAGTTCGGTTTGAGAATTATAATCAGTTGTACTTATTGTTTCTGTCCATGTTTGGTTTGCTATCCTCCAAGTATATGCATCATTATCACCACAAGATAATCCACAACTAGAAATATATATGCATAATGTCGCATCATCAATATTCATTCCAGAAGGAATGTCACTTATATTCCACTTCATCTGTATTTCATAATATGCACTAGTGACAAGTTCTGAAGCATCTACATCAGCAATAATATCATTATAATCCAATTGTGATAAAGTAGGATCCACAACCCAATCAATATCAACATCCCCAACTATTTTAAGATCAAAACTATCTTGAGAATTATTTAATGAATCAAAATACTTTTTGTAAGTTTTTTCACCATCAATCTCAAAGCTCATCAAAACGTCTTCACCATTGATTTCGTAAACTTCTAAACTTCCAACACCCTTCGCATAAAGAGTTATGTCTCTACCATTGTAAAGAGATTGCTCAAAAGTAACCCTTAGGTAATCACCACTTGGAATATTTACCCAATTATCATCTTTAGCTTTTACAAATTCATAAACATCATCAATAAAAGACCTATTTTCATCCAAATGAGAAGCTTTAGTTATTTCAATAATTGCAGCATAAACACTAAATCCATCAACAGTAAAAGTTACAGTTCCATTTTCTATAATGAAATTATTTGTGTAATACTCCCAATTACCAATACAAACATTGTTTTCAAAGTCCCATTCACTACATCTTCGGATCTCATTCATATCACCAAATACTTCTAGACTAATTGTTGCATTGGTAATTTTCATGCTATTAGCTCCAACAATCTCTGTTGCAAAGCCATCCTTTTTAATGAATGTGAAATCAAAGAATTCTGAAATATTGTTCAAACCATTTATTTCTACTTTGGATTTAGAATTGCTGTTTTCAGCTTTGATTTTATATTTATCATAAGCGTAATCGATTGAATAATTATATTCTTTGCTTTTTGGTAGCTTTGATTTTTCATATTCTTCATTAAAAACCTCTAAAACTATTTCATCATTTGAATCTGCTAACCAATAGATCCTATCAACATAACTATCACCATTAGTGTCTTCATACGCAAAAAGTAATCCTTCTTTTCCATTTGGTGTTTTTGGTTTCTTAGTTTCAGCCACATCTTGATAGACCAAGATATTATTTCGTGATTCGTTTTCAAAACCAAAAGTAGCTATATCATCAACAAGTGTTTTCTTTGCTTTTGGAGCTTTTACCTTATATTTAACAACTCTCTCTTTTGGCGTTTCAAACTCAAGCTTAGGTAATTTATCTTTTTCTTTAACAAGCTCATAAGAACCATCAACTTCTAATTCACTATAATACTCATCTAGTTCAACACTTAGATCACTAGTGTTCAATTCAACAACCAAATCATCTTCAACAACAAACTCAGCTAGAGACATCAAATAATCTAAACTAACATTCAGATCAGTTTTATTCTCTTCAACAAAAATAGCGAAGTTCTCTTCATATTCATACCCAAGATGCCTCAAGTAAACTTTTAGATTATAGGTTCCTGATTCTTCGAAACTATAATCACCAAGAATCCTATCATTATCAATGTAAATTCTTGCAAGAGCATATTTAGGAATATAAGACAAGTTCAAATCTTCACCAACAAAATAATTCTCTTGAACATTTATGTTGAAGATTGGCTGCTTAGTCTGATAGATGATCTTGTCAAGTGTTAAAGTAGCATTATCAACAACTATTCTCAAAACATAATTTTCTGAATCGACTGGTAAAGTGCAAGCGTCACCACACTCATTTGAAAATTCCGAAACAGGAATTTCAAAAATTGTTTCATTAACTGTTGTGGTGTTTGATTCGTTTAAAACAACACTCACATTCAACTCTTCTTCAACAGTTAAATTTTCAATTACTTCAACTACTTCCTCAAGCTCTTCAACAATTATTTCTTCTTCAACTTCAACAGATGAATTTTCTGTCTCATTAATACTAACATTCAATGTTTGATTAATTGAAACATTTAAGGTGGTGTTTATAGAAACATTAGTTGTAATATTAACTGAAATATTTTCAACCACTATAGAAACATTATCTGAAACATTAATTGATTCATTTAAAGTAATAACTTCTGTTTCGTTTAATTCAATTGAAATATTGGCTTCTGTTATATTTACTTCGGTCTCATTGATAACTGTAATGTTATCCAAAACAATTTGAGTCTCATTATCTTCAACAGTAATATTTTCAATTATTTCTTCAGTTAGATTTAATTCAATTTCTTCTGAAACATTAATTTCTGATTCAACAGATTCATTTATTATTTCTTCTTCAAAAACAACTTCTTCAGTCTCATTAATAAATTCTTCATCAATTATTTCATTTGTTTCATTAACTGATTCTTCAAGAATAATTTCTTCTATTGCTGGTTCTGAGATATTGATTACTTCTTCCTGTTCAATCACTTCAACAATTTCATCTTCAACTATTTCTTCAATAATCTCCCCAACTAGTTCTTCTGATTCTTCAACTACTTCATCATCGGTTGGTTCTTCATCGCTTCCTGTTTCATTATCAAGAATAACATAACCAGTAATCAGATTACTATTTGAATCAATATCTTCAACAGAACTATAGACTAAATAAGTTCCATTATCTGTTTCTAGATAGACTTGAACTGAACCTGAGCCATATACTTTTCCAGAGATCATAAGTGAAGTCAAGTTCTGCATATACAATTCATATATTGAATTTTCGCTAAAGTTCTGGTTTAATACAAGCTCATTATATTCATCAGATACAATAAGTCCTGTGAATTTGCCTACAATAAGAAGACTTAAAACTACTAGGACTACTGTGATGATCTGCCAGTACATCTTGTCTAGTTTTTTAGTTTTCATTTTTTCTTCCTATTATGGATTGTCCATATCGTTCGTTGGTCTCGGTTCAATAATTCTCCTATCTGTGCATAGTTAAGGTGATAGTTTTCTATCAGGTGGGATACTATGCATTCTAGAACTGGTAATTGTGTTTTTTGGAGAATGTCTTTTGGGAGGTCATAAGGTGAGTGAGAAATCGTGAATTGTTTTGGATGTTTCTTGTTTGCTTTGTTTATTGCTTGCCAGACTGATTTGCTATCACGCCCAGTTAGGTTTGCAATTTCCTTGTTCTTTAGTCCTTGTTCTTTAAGGTATTTGCAGATGGATTCATATGATCCTAGGTCATTTTTGAATATTGAAAGAGGGATCAGATCTTCAAAATCTTGTTTTTCGTTTATCAGTTCGTTTAGAAGTCCTTTTTTTCTTATGAATTCAAGTAGGTCTTTTTCAGAGATAGAATTAGTTAAATCATTATCTAGATTAGTTGCGCCTCTGTTAATTCCCACCTTACAATATTCTATCTAATTAAGTTCTTTTATATATTTTTCTATGTTTTTAAGTATAAATAGAAGAATATTTCTATTTTATTAAGTTTTTTTCTATATAATTAAGTAAAAATTGAAGAAGTAGATAGAATAATCTATTTTATTAAGTAAATATTCTATTTAATTAAGTATAATCTAATAAAAATTCTTCAATAGGAATAAAATAATCTTCTTTTAAAGATTGAGTCACTAATATTTTTCTAAACCTCTTATGCTTTTTTTCAAAATCCATAAGCCCTTGCAATTCCCGTTCATGAATATTATCTGTTGCAGTAACATTTATAGACCTATTTTCAATTACAAAATCAACTTCTGATTTCAATTCTGACCAATATGCTAAGTCCTTCTCATCCATTAATAATTTTATAAGAACAGCAGTTTCATAATATCTCCCTTTATTTTTAGTATACCCTAAACTTGAAATTGTTAAAAATCCAGTATCTTGAACATATAACTTAGGCAATTTAGCCACATCATGCCTTGATTGGATCGAAAATGAAAAATAAGGCACTTCTACCAATATAAAAGCGTCAATTAAATAATTTATATATTCAGAAATAGAATCTCTTGACATACCATAAATTTTTGATAGTTTATTTATACTAAACTTATTACCTGAATTAAATATTAAATTTCTTGCAAGGCTCAAAACATTTCGAGTGTTTCGAATATTATACCTATCAATTATATCTTTTGATAAGATATCTTCTAAATATTGCTGTAACAACACTTTTTTCTTTTCCTTATCCTTCTCTAAAACCACCTCAGGAAATCCACCAAATTCTAAATAATCCACAAAATTTTGATTTGTAAACTCTTTAAATTCGAAATAAGATAAAGGTCTTATTGTAAAAGAAATATTTCTTCCTGTTAAAAGAGTTGATAATTCTTTTGATAAAAGTGAAGAATTAGATCCTGAAACTATAAATTTTATATCATTATCCAAATCATACATAGTTCTAATAAAACTTTCCCATTTTGGAACCTTTTGAATTTCATCAATAAAAAAATATATTTTCCCTTTTGGTCTCAAATTATTTTTATACTCATCAAAAATCCTTTTAAATAAATCAGTATTAAGTGAATCTATAAAAAACAGATCATCTAGATTAACATATAATATATTAGATTTATCCACATTATCATCTATTAATTTTTTCATCAATTGCTTCATAATTGTTGATTTACCACACCTTCTTATACCTTTCAATACTAAAACTTCTTTTCTTTCCATAAAAGGAAATATCTTGTTTACATAATAAGATCGAGGTTTTCCTTGCAAAATTTCTCGATTCCAAAAATTCCACCTATCTAAAACAGACATTAAAGATTCTTCTTCCATAAAATAGAGATATTCTCTTTTTATTTATATAGGTTGCGGTTATAAGTTATAACCTTTATAAAGAAATAGCGATTTTTTATAAAATAACTTCAAAAATCGGTTAAAATTTAAGTATTATTTCTTTTTCATGTTTTTCAATAAAGATAAATTCATGAATATCAAAACAACTATCAAGATTGCAAATATTATAGATACACCAATCATTATCTTGACTATACCACCTGATTCAGAATCCATAACAACATTTGCGTTTATCTTATTCGTGATTATCTTATCCTGGCTTACATATATGTCAAATGGTTCTTCATAGATCTTGCCATCAAATAATACTTTTGTTAAGATGTTATAGTTTCCAACTTGCAAGCCTGCGGTGTCCCAGAATGCTGAAAGGACAACATCATCATAAGCCGCGACAGATTCATCAGCGCTTTTGATCACATCGATCACTGAACCTTCTTTAGATATCGTAAGTTCAGCATTGACTTCATCTATTCTTTCGTTCCAATTGTTTCTTATCTTTATATCAAACCTTGCGATAGCTCCAAGCCTGAAATCAGATGCGGAGAAATCTTTGATAAGTATTGAGGTCTCTCCAAACTCAAATTCTTTATACTCTTTTTTGTTGTTTCCATCATAAAGAAGGATCACTTCTGCAACATATTTTCCTTTATTTTCTGGATTGTTCCAAACAGCAGATATCTTAGATTTGCTTGATGGATTCAATGAGATAGTATTCGTATCTATACTTACTATATCTTCATTAATGATTGATTTTATATTTATTATAGCTCGTAAGCTATCTATTTGTTCATTTCCAAGATTGAAAACTGGAAGATTGAAAAGCACACCATCCTTGTTCTGTGTTACCTGTACTTCTGCCTTAACATATTTTCCTGGATAAGGAACATTAATAACTATCTGTGAGTTTACTGTTACCGTTGATGTTATGAAATTACTATCAGCATCATCAGGTATAAGCTGAGATACTAATATACCCCCTTTTATCTGACCAGGCTCCATATCTTTTGGAAGCGTAAGCTTATACTTGATAGTTTTTTCAAAGTCATCACTTTTCATATCAATTATCAAGTTCTGATTTTCTATCTGTATGTATGGAGCAAGGTTCTCCGAAGGATAAACAACAAAAGATAGATCTTTTGAATCAATGTTTGCAACCCTTATCTCACCATTGATAACTTTTCCTTCTTCATAATCCACCATGAGCCTGCTTGGAGTTACACCTATTGCAAATACGTTAAATGCCATCAAGGCTATCAATATTGCATACATTATTTCTCGCTTCATGGTGACTGCTCCCATATGAAATTTATAGATAGGTTCTTTACTCCTGCAGGTTCTCCTTCTGGAACCTTTATGTATAGGTC
>PKTL01000084.1 GCA_002867475.1 Candidatus Woesearchaeota archaeon | reverse complement strand
GGATTCGAACCGCGGTCCACGGATATCCTCGAAAAGATTCACGTAGGTGTCCTTTGTCGCCAAAGTCCATGATGATTGGCCTCTACACTACGCGGCTATAATACTTTTTTAGGATTTATTACCCATATTTAAATTTATTGAATTATTTTGGGTTCAATCTCCAAATCTTTTTACATTCAGAAGGAATCTCATATTTTGTATCATGTGCCCAATCAACAATCATTTTCGTTATGTCTAAAAATTTGATTCCTTCGCTAGTTATGACATATTTATCATCTTCTTTTTTTGCAAGCTTTAGATTTATCATATCTTTTAGTCTTTTAGACAGGAGGGTTGGGTTGATCTTTTTGTTGAAATACTTTTCCAGTTCATTATATGTTTTAGGGGTTTGTATTATCCTAATCAACTTGATGCTCCATTTTTTCCCAAGAAAGCTATATAATTCCTTGATTTCACAGTTTTCATCACATTCCATAACTACACTTATGTGTAGTCATATTTAAAAGGTTTATTATCACTATTTTAGATATAAACCTAGTTTGAGGTGGGAAATGAATAAATTTAATCTTATATGGATGCAAGGTCAAACTTGCGATGGTGATTCTATGTCTGTAATAAATTCTACAGAACCTGATTTTTTGGCATTCTTGGAAAGAAGTAAGATAAACCTATTATATCATCCAACATTAAGTCCTGAATTTGGAAAAGAGGCACAAGACCTTTTTGAAAAGTGTTTAAGTGGAGAGATTCCAGTACACATATTCGTGTTTGAAGGTTCAATACCAACAAAGAAAGGTTTTGGAGATTTTTTTGAAGGTAAAGATGTGAGGAAAATGGTGGAGAATTTCGCATCAAAAGCAATGCTTACAATAGCAGTAGGAACTTGCGCATCTTTTGGGGGTGTTCCCGCATCAAAAAATAATGAGACTGGTTCAGTTGGTCTTCAATGGTTAAATTATGAGAAAGGGGGATTTCTTGGTAAAGATTTTACTTCTGAAGTAGGTCTTCCAGTAATTAATATTCCTGGTTGCCCTACACACCCAGATTGGGTTATTGGAACTCTTCAAAGTTTTAGGATGGGAAGAGCGATTCATTTAGATAAATATAATCGTCCACTTGATTTTTTCAGTGAAAAGGTTCATAGAGGCTGTAAACATTGTGAATATTTGGAATCTGGCCTTTGGGCAAAGGATTTTACAGAGCTTGGATGTTTAGCCGCAAGTCTTGGATGTAAAGGAAGAACAACAAACGCAGATTGTAATATTCGGCTTTGGAATGGCGTATCAACATGCACTAGAAGTGGTGCTCCATGTATTGGTTGTTGCGACCCAGGATTTCCAGATAATATGGAACCTTTTAACAAAGAAACTTTAGATCTTCCTCAAGACCTTTTGAAAGAATTACAGGAAAGAAATAATATTTTGAGAGGTGATTCTAAATGAATCATAAGAATGTGATAGATCCTTTGAACAGGATAGAAGGGGATATGGCTGTTGAGATCTCTGTTGGAAAAAATAATATTATTGAAGATGCAAAGTGTTTGGGATTTGTATATAGGGGTCTTGAAAATATATTTGTAGGAAAAAAAGCATTTGATGCAATGAGATTATCTCAAAGATCTTGTGGGGTTTGTCCTGTAAGTCATGGAACTGCAGGAGCAAAATCTATAGAATCCATTCATGATTTTAAAATACCAAGAAATGCGCAACTAATAAGAGACATAGTGCTTGGTACAAACATTGTTGTTAGTCATGGAACTCATTTTTATTTCATGTGGGGTCCAGACCTTGTAAATAAAGATTATAAGAAAAGCAAGTTATATGATGAGTTGATTGAAAAGTTTGACCCGTTAAAAAGTTCTCATATAAAATCAATATTGAAAGAAGTAAGGATTCCGTTACATAGTGTTGTTGCATTGTTTGGTGGGAAATTTCCACATCCAATGCATGCGGTTCCAGGAGGGGTGACTTGTGTTCCTAAACAGGTAGAACTAAATAAAGCTTTGACATTATTGATAGAAGTCAAGGAATTTATTGAAGAAAATGTGCTTAATGGGGTAACAATAGATAACTGGAAAGATGTGAAATCAGTGGGTGATGTTTTAGAATTGATGAAAAATAAGGATTTTTCAAAGAGCGATGTTGGTCTTTTCATTAGAGCAAGTCAGGAATTCGGCCTTGATAGTTTAGGGGAAGGATCACCTAATAATTTCTTGTCATATGGGTTTGGTGAATTAGGAGAAGATTTACTTTTTAGGTCAGGATATGTTGAGAATGGAAAATTTCATAAGCTTGATTCAACCCATATAAGCGAAGATACTGCTAAAGGATATTATGAAACAGAAAATAAATGGAGGCATCCAAGCGAAGGAAAAACCAATCCTTTACCAAATAAGGAAGGGGCCTATAGCTGGATAAAATCAGCAAGGTATTTTGGAAATGTTGTTGAAACAGGTCCTTTAGCAAGACAGATTGTGAATTCAGATCCGTTAATCATTGATTTGGTCAAGAATTTTGGTGTTAATACTTTTACAAGGACTTTAGCAAGGCTTCATGAGATCTTATTAATTTTACCTCAATTGATAAAATGGATTGAAGAAATTGATCTAGCAAAGCCTTTTCATTATCCCTTTCCAAAAATATTGAAGGGTCAAGGTCAAGGTCTTGTCGAAGCTCCTAGAGGTGCATTAGGTCATTGGATAAATATAGAAAATGATGTTGTGAAGAACTATCAGATAATAACTCCAACAACATGGAATGCTTCACCTCAGGATTCAAATGGGCAGAAAGGTGCTATCGAGCAGGCTTTGATAGGAGTGAAAGTTAAAGGAAAGGATAGTATGCTTGAAGCAGGACATATAGTCAGAGGGTTTGATCCTTGTATAAGTTGTTCAATTCATGCTTTGGGAAATAAGTCAAAAAGAATATTTATAGAGCACACTTCATAAATATTTTCATTATTATTTTAATATGGTTGTAAAAGTAATATTTGTTGGGAGCCCTCTTGGTGGTGATGATGGAATTGGTCCATATCTTTATGAAGAACTCAAATCTAATCCTAGCTTGGAAGGTTTTGAACTTCTTGAATTAGGAGTTATAGGTCTTGATATGATAAGTTATGTTAATGATGGAGATAACTTGATAATAATTGATGCGATCTATTCTGATGAATCTATAGGTGATGTGGTTTTAGTAGATGAAAAAGGATTCGAAAAAGGATTGAAAGTTGCATCACTACATGATTTTGGAGTTGAACAAACAGTTCAAATCTTAAAGAATCATGTCAAATTAAAAAAGATAAGCTTGATAGGAGTAAAAGTAAAAAATGTCAATGCATGCACTTTAGGATTAAGTGAAGAGATTATGCAAATGAAAGAAACAATAATAAATAACGTTTTAAATCTTATAAAAAAATGTGTTTAGCAATTCCTGCAAAGATAATTGAAATAGAAGGGGATGATTCTAAAGTAGATTATGGAGGGATAATTAAAGTGGTGAATACTTCATTAGTTGATGATCTAAAAATAGGAGATTATATACTTATACATGCAGGTTTTGCAATAGAGAAACTTGATAAAGAAAATGCGATTTTAGCATTGAAGGAGATTGAAAGATATTCAAAGGTGGTTGAGAATGCATGAACATGGGATAACAAATGAAGTAGTACATCAAATAATTCATGCTTGTGAAGATGAAGGGATAGAAAAACCAAAAAAGATTATTGTTGAACTTGGAGAATTAACTAGTTACAAGGCTGACCCAGTTCTTTTTTATTTTGAAAGTTTTAAAAAAACATATCCTTTACTTGAAAATTCAGAACTTGAAATAAAAGAGATAAAAGGGAAGGTTAAATGTAAAGATTGTGGTAATGAAAATGGTGTAGAACACAGTCCTTTGATAATCTGTCCTGATTGCGATTCTGCAAACCTAAAAGTTTTGGAAGGAGACAAGATAATAATAAATTCAATTGATTAATATTTAATTTTAAATTCCTATTTTTTTAATTAGGTTTAATAGGTTGTTATAATAATTTAATTATAAAAATAAATATTTTATATTTTTTTGGTTAATTTTCTATAATTTTTTTAACAAAATATATAAATGAACTAAATCAATATGATGTTGAGGTGTCAAATTATGTCTAAAAAAGATAAATGTAAAGAGATAATGTCAAATTTTTTTGGTCCTGCGACTGCGGCAAAAGTAGATTCTATGACAGAAGATAGCTGTGTTAGTGAATGCAAGAAAATCGTTGCTGGTTTTTTAGGTGATGAAAAAGCTAAAGTATTTGATTCAATATAATCTTTTATTTGAAATATTTTTTTCAGCTATCAAATTTGATGTTAACAATATTATTTATTTCTTAAATTTAGATTTTTTAAATTTAAATAAATTATTTCAGTAATCTTTATAAACTGTCCTATTAATAATAGGAATCATTAGATTTTTTTTAAAACTGGTAGGTGAATTTTAATGACAAAGAAAGACCAATGTAAAAAATTGATGAGCGATTTTTTTGGTCCGGCAACAGCTGAAAAAGTTGATGCTATGGATGAAAATAATTGTGTCGAACAATGTAAGACGATAGTTACAAATTTCTTAGGTCCTGAAAAGGCAAAAGAATTTGACAATATAAATTAGGTGATAAACATGGCAGCATTAATAGATTATGTAGTTATTCTTGCACACGCATTATCAACAATAATCGGTATATGGGTAGCATACTTGACATTTAAGATAGCAAAAAAGAATGTTGGAGTAAGCACTTACTGGACACTTTTTAGTATGGCAGCAATACTTAATGTAACTCATGGAGTTATGTTCTTGATAAAAGTAGGATTGCTTTTCAACCTATTCTCAGTAGCTAGTTTGATGGCCCTCGTTCAGCAAGGAATGGCATTACCTCTTCCATCAGGAATGTATGCTTTCGCACACACAATATTCGCAATACAAGGAATGCTTTTCGCAGTTGCAGGTTTCATGATGCTTCAATTCTATACTAAGTTGAGCCTAGATATGAATGCGATGATGAGCAAAGGAAAGAAATGAGGTTTTGAAAAATGGCTAATATATTACTTCCAGATTACACATTGATTTACATAGTTGCACTGACAGTTGGATTCTATTTTATTGGAGGATACCTATTTTTCATGGTCAGTAAACTAAGCCTAAAAAAAGAGCACACATATATAGGGATAGCAATAATCATAATGTCCTTGACAGAACTCTCAGAGATCATAGAGATCCTTTGGGGAACTGGAAATCTTATAATAGAGACATGTATTATTGGTCTTGCTATATCTAACGTGCTACTTCTTGTAGGAGTAAAAAGGATTGCAAAAAGCTTGACATAAGCTTTAATTTTCTTTTTTTAATTTTTCTTTGATTTCATATTGTTCTAAAAATTCTTCCTCTACAAAATGAAGGTTTCCAGGAATTATTAGACTATGAAGAGGTTCTCCCATATAAACACTTTCTAAGAAATCCTTTATAGAAGCATGAATAATCTTTTGGGTTTCTTGACCCATTCTAGCAACCCCAATAACCATTAAATTTTCATCAATTAAATTTTCTTTATTTTTTTCTTCGAGTTTAAGAAGTATCTCACATGCTTTTTTCACAGTCATGAATCTAGCATCTTTAGGATTATCTTTTCCTTTTAGCATATCTTTTTTGCTAGTTTCAGCGGTCTTGATGTCAAGCAAGCAAAGGGTGTGAAGTCCATTAGTCTTATTCATTTTGATAACTTTGTAAGGTGTATCAGGGAGCCATCCATCGTCGTCGAAGACAATGCTAGTTGTTTTACCAAACTTATATAATTCGAGTCCAGTTGCTCCAACGACATTGATGATACTAGCATTATGTATTACTTTGACATCAATATTTTTTTCTTTTGCACGAAGAAAAATGTCGGTGTGTGTTGTTGCTCCAAAAACGTCACCAACAACAAGAAATGCAACGTCTTTATCTTTTGCATCTTCAAGAATATTATCAGCATCTTTTTCGACCATGTCACGACTAGCGATGATGATATCCTTTTCATAAAACTTTGAAAGATTTTCAACTGAAGAGGAAAGAACACTAGTATAATGCTCCAAGAAAACCTTGCTACATCTTTTTACTGCTTCAAGACCTTTCACAGTTATATCTTTTTCATCTCCTAGGCCAAGCCCTATAATATACAATGTCATAATAAATGGTGTGAGGTTTTTATTTATAAATATAACTTCAAGAAACTTTAAATATAAAATTTAATTACTTTATTTTATGAAATCATGTAAACCTAATAAAGGAACAATTGATTTATTAGTTGATAAGTTTGATGTAAGTGAAAAAAAGTTAAAAAAATTTCATAATCAATTAGCAAGGTATTTTACTGAGGAAGAAACTAATAGATTACTTCCTATAATAGCAGAATATGCACCACGAAATTATCTAATAAATGATATAAGAAAAGCGGCATTTTATGCTTTAAAGGATCTTGATTTCGATATTAATCATGATTTAGCACCGAAATATGTTCTTTAGTGAATTATGATAAATTTCCATCTCAATATGAAAAGATTGGTTCTTTAAATCAGCCTCCCTTGTCTTTTAATCAATTTATTGAATTAGATCTTTGAATTTCGGTGAGTGCCGAAATAAAATAAAGTATTTAAATAGATAAACAGCATATTACCTTTCTATGGATGACGAAAAAATAGTACTTGACAAGAAAACATTCAAAGCGCTCGCAGTAGATAGCAGGATAGATATAATGAAGTTATTGAATACTAGACAGCATACGCTTACTGAGATATCGGAAACACTAGGTTATTCAAACTCGACAGTAAAAGAACATTTGGATGTACTAGTTAAAGCAGACCTCATCAAGCAAAAAGATGAAGGCAGGAAATGGAAATACTACAAGCTTACATTCAAAGGAAAAAATTTCATAAATCCAAAAGAGATAAAGGTGCTTTTTGCATTTACAGTCTCAACAATAGCAGCAGTAAGTTCAACAATATATATGGTAAAACCTTTCATGCAATCAACCACACAAAGCTTTGCAAAAGTAGCTAGTGATGAAGCAATGCTAGAAGCAGCGCCAATGATGGCACGAACACTAAGCGAACCGATTGTTCAAAACGAACCAAGCCTAACAGTTCCTTTAGCAATTTTAGGAGCTTCATTATTATTGATTGGGTTTTCACTTGGTTACATTTTCAAAAAAAATGATTATATAATAAAAGGAGGAAATTCAAAATGAAAAAAATAACTCTTGCATTTATAGTGATATTATCACTTTTTATTACTGCGTGCAACGTAGAATTTGATGAACAACCAAATGATAATGAAATATATTTTGGTGAACTTGATCTAAGTTCAGATGAACTTCTAAAATTCGAGAACATAGAAGAATTGGAAGAATACCTAAACAAGGTTTCTGACGAAACAGAAAACACAAGAAGTGCAGGCTCATTAACTGCTCTTTCATCAAAATCTGTGATGGATTCAGATATGGTGCTTGAATCAGTTTCGGCGCCTATGGCTGCCGAAGGAGGTATCGCTGGAGCAAGTGATTATTCATCAACAAACGTGCAAGTGCAAGGAGTTGACGAAGCAGATTTCGTAAAAAACGATGATAAATATATCTATATGATCTCTGGTAACAGCTTATTGATAATCGATGCGATGAAAGGAGAAGATGCAAAAGTAATTTCTGAAATAAGTCTTGGTGGAGATAATTATAGAGATCCAACACCTGTAGAATTATTTATCAATGATAATAAGCTTGCAGTATTCGTCCAATTATATGAAGAATCTTATAGGTTCTCAAAATATGATATTAGGCCAATGAGAACATACAGGCAAAATACTGAAGTTTACTTATATGATATAAGCGACAGAGAAAACCCAGAAAAAGTTGATACTATAAAGTCAAGTGGGAGATATTATCAATCAAGGATGATAGATGGCAAAATATATCTTATCACATTAGAAAGCACAGGATATGGATACCTAAACCCTCCAATGATACTAAGAGGAGATACAAGAATCTCGCCAGAGATATATTATTTTCCAAACTTGGAAGAAAGCTATCAGTTCAACACTATAACCTCTATAGATATTAAAGAAAATGAAGTTGTTGATTCAAAGACTTTCATGCTTGGATATTCAAACACTTTAATGATGAGTGAAGACAACATCTACATCGCTTATCAAAAGAATAATTATTGGAGATGTAACTCAGAACCAGACAGAGACAGGTTCTTTGATGTGGTCGTGCCACTTCTTGAAAGCGAATTGAAAAAAGATGTTGATTCAGTAATCGCACAAGGGCTAAATGAGGATAAGGAATGGGAAAAGATCGAAATAGTTCTAGCAGATTTCTTTACCGAAATAGAAAAAAGCAAAACAATGCAAGATGATTATGAAGATATGCTTACAGAAATCAGTGAAGCAATTGATGATTATGACTTGAAAAAGCAGCTTGAAAACAGGAAAACAATAATCCACAAGTTAAGTGTTGACAACGGAGAGATTGATTACGTTGCAAAAGGAGAAGTAGACGGTCAATTATTGAACCAGTTCTCAATGGATGAATCAAACGGAAATCTACGAGTTGCAACAACTGTTAGCGTATGGATTAGAGAAAGGATACAATACAACAATGTATACGTTTTAGATGAAGACATGAAAGAGATAGGATTATTGGAAGAAATCGCTGAAGACGAAAGAATATACAGCACAAGGTTTTTAGGAGATAAGCTTTTCATGGTAACTTTTAGACAGACAGATCCATTTTTTGTAATAGACCTATCAAATCCAGAAAAACCAGAAATTTTTGGAGAGCTTAAACTTCCAGGATTCAGCAATTATCTTCACCCAATAAGTGAAAATCTCATACTTGGAGTTGGAAAAGAGACAACAGAGACAAAGTGGGGATTCACAACAAACGGTGTAAAGATAGCACTTTTTGACGTGAGTGACTATGCTAATCCAAAACTTGTAGACAAACGAGAATATGGTGGCTCAGGCAGCACTTCAGAAATATTGAATGACCACAAAGCATTCTTGTATGCTCCAACAAAAGATAACATGATAGTCATACCAGTAAAAGAAGTAGAAGAGAAAAATGATTATTATGGAACAAGAAGAGTATGGAGCGGAGCCTACATATTAAGTGTTGACGAGACTGGCTTTGAAGATATTGGCGAAGTTGAGCATTCAAGTGTCAGTACTAGATATTATTGGCAGGACAGTGCAAACGTGAAAAGAAGCATTTATATGGATGACTACTTATTCACAGTAAGCAATACCTATTTTAAGATAAACGATCTAAATAATCTAAAAGAATTGAATAGTATAAAATTGTCAGATGATGAGTCAATATATCCAGATTATAGGTATGCAGATGAAGAAATAATGGTAGAACCTAGAATGATCTAATTTTTTTCTTTTTTTTATACTAGTATAGCTTTTAGTAATATTTATATAGTATTAGTTCCATATATATAATACGGATGGGACTATCATAGATCTTGTCTGGAAATGAAAAAAAACGGCTACAAAAAAACTCAATAAGCACGACATGTATGTCGAGGAGCTCTCCTCGATCATTGAGGATGAGTACGACTTTGTTCTAAGAAACATACCTATCTATTCCAAACGAAATAGATTAGTTGGAGAAATAGATTTGATGGGCATAAAAGATGATAAGATTGATGTCTATGAAGTGAAATGCAGTCATAGGATTGTAAAAGCCCAAAAGCAACTGAAAAAGATAAAAAAATACTATAAGGACAAGGTTCGTAACACATTCTTTTTTTGTGGAGAGTCAGGCGCATTACTAAGCGTGTAAAAAAACTAAAAAACATGCAACTTTCAAAGAGATATATCTATCTAATTTTGTTTTAAATAGGATATTAAGAAAGGACAATTAGAAAACATGATTGAAAATAATTTTTAATTTTTATTTATCTTGCTCAGCTGATTTTATTCTCTTTAACTCTTCGGGAACTTCTTGATCCTTAACAGAATCTTCATATTCCTTTTTTTCCTTATCTTTTTTTATCTTGTTTGTAATATCCTTAAAAGCATTGCTTAGTTTATTTCCAACTTTTTCAGTCTTATCTATTGCACGACCTAAATAATTATAATTTTGTAGAACCCAATCAGCATCTTTTAGCTTATTTCCCCAACCTTCAAGAAACACAAGATTTTCAAGCTTATAATGGCTAGGTTCAGGAATCTCTTCATCACCATAACCTATAGGTATTACTACTTGAGGTGTGACTTCTCCTGGCATTCCAAGAACTCCTTTTAGTTCATTTATATCAAAAGCGCTAACCCAAGTAGTCGCAAGGCCTAAGTCTGTAGCTTGAACAATCATATTCATAGCGGCAGCAGCGCAGCTTTGCGTAATAAAGAAATCCTTACTTTGTTTATAATATTGCTCGGTTTTTTCTCCTTTGCTACCAACAACTATTACAGCAGGTGCACCAGCAATCCACATCTGATGAAGGCAAGCTCTAGCAACACCTTCAATGGTTGACTTATTTCTTATCAGGACAAATCTCCAATCTTGGATATTTCCTGCATTCGGTGCAAGTCTTCCAGCATCAAGAATCACGCCTAATTTATCCTGTTCTACGGGAATAGATAAGAATTTCTTTATGCTTCTTCTTTTGTGAATAGCTTCAATTGTTTCCATTATATTAGTTGAATAGGGAAATAGGTTTAAAAGTCTTTTTATTTGAAATATTTTCAATACCTTTAAAAGAAATGAAATATTCAAAATTTTTATGAATTATTCAACTCTCACAGAACTTTACGAGCAAATCACAAGCACAAGCAAAAGACTTCTAAAAACTAAATATTTATCAGATTTCATTAAAAAATCACCAATTGAAGATTTGGATATTCTTATACGTATGGTCAGAGGAAAAGTTTTTGCAGATTATGAAGAAGAAAAATTAGGAATCAGCAGCAAAATAATCTTAAAAGTAATCAGTCTTTCAACGGGGATGACCGCAAAAGAAGTTGAAGACGAATGGAAAAAAACAGGTGATTTAGGAATTGTTGCTGAAAATCTAGTAAAAACAAAAAAACAAGTAACACTTTTTTCTAATGATTTAACAGTTAATAAAGTATATGACAATATTAGAAGACTCCCCAATATAGATGGGCATGGTTCAGTAGATACAAAAATAAAAATTATTTCAGAATTGTTAACAAGTGCAAAACCAGCTGAGGCAAAATATATTGTTCGAACAGTCCTTGAAGAAATGAGAGTGGGAATTGGTGATGGGCTTGTTCGTGACGCATTTTTATGGACTTGGTTTGGAAACGAATTAAATATAAATTTCAATGAAGAAAAAAATGTTATTGATTTCACAGATGAAGAGAGATTAGCATATAATAAATACAGTGATAATATACAACGAGCTTTTGATATAACTAATGATTTTAGTAAAGTAGGACAGCTTTGTGTTAAAGGAATTGAAGCAGTTGAAAATGTTAATTTAGAAATTGGAAACCCTATCAAAGTAATGCTTTGTCCAAAAGTTGCAGATGTAAATGAAGCATTTGAAAAACTTGGGAGTCCAATACAAGTTGAATACAAATATGATGGGTTCAGGGTTCAAATACATAAATCCAAAAAAGGTGTTGTAATTTTTACAAGAAGTTTGGAAAATGTGACAATTCAATTTCCTGAAGTAAAAGAATATGTTGAAAAAAATATTTCTGGATATGAATTCATAATTGATTGTGAAGCAGTCGGATTCGATGAGAAAACTCAAAAATACATGCCTTTTCAACATATTAGTCAAAGAATCAAAAGAAAGCATGGTATTGAAGAATTATCAAAGAAGCTTCCAGTTGAATTAAATGTTTTTGATTTATTATATTATGAGGGTGAATCATTAATAAAAAAACCACTTAATAAAAGAGTTGAAAAATTAGAATCTATAATTACTCCAATCCCTAAAAAAATTGTATTAGCAAGAAAATTAATCACAAATGATGCGAATGAAGCTCAAAAATTTTATAATCAAGCACTTGATGATGGCGAAGAAGGAGTAATCATAAAAAAAGTAGACAGTGAATATAAACCAGGAAAAAGAGTTGGTGGCTGGGTAAAGTTAAAACCTGTAATGGAAGCACTAGATGTAGTAATAACTGGTGCTGAGTGGGGAGAAGGAAAACGAAGTGAATGGATGACAAGTTTCGCTATTGCAATAGTTGATGAATTCGGCGAATTTTTAGAAATTGGAAAAGTTGGAACGGGTATAAAAGAATTAGAAGGTCAATCAGACGACGTTGTAACTTTTGACAAATTAACAGAACTTCTCAAACCTTTAATTATTGAAGAGAACGGTAAAGAAGTAATGGTTCGCCCACACATAGTTATAGAAGTTAATTATGAAGAAATCCAAAAAAGTACAACTTACTCATCAGGGTACGCACTAAGGTTCCCAAGACTTATTAGGCTTAGAGAAGATCGAAACGCTGATGGAGCAAGCACAGCAGAAATGGTTGAAGAATTCTATTATGGACAAAAATGAAACTAGGAAGGTATAAGCACTACAAAGGCAACATGTATGAAGTGATAGGAATCGCAAAACATTCAGAAAGTCTAGAAGAAATGGTTGTCTACAAAGCGCTTTATGGAGAAAGAGGATTATGGGTTAGACCATTATCCATGTTTAATGAAGAAATCGAAGTAGATGGGAAAAAAGTGAAACGATTTCAATATGTTGACTAAACAAATCATTTAAATATTAAATTTCTATTCCTTTTATAATGAAATACAATAATTTTTTAGGGAAGGCAATATTATTCATGGTTGTGTTAGCAACTGTTTTTTTAGTTGCGTGCAGCAGCGAGCAAGTTGTCGAAGACCAAAATAGTGCATCAGCACAGACTTCTGTTAATATAGTACAACCAGCTGAATCAGAAGCAACAGGAGATAGGGTAGATATTGACATGATTGCAAGGCAATGGGAATTTGAACCAAGTACAATTGAAGTAAATAAAGGTGATACTGTTGTTTTAACTGTTACTAATATTGATGTTGAGCATGGGATAGCAATTCCTGAATTTAATGTTGATTTAGAACTTGCTCCAGGAACAACAAGTACTGTAGAATTTGTAGCCGATAAAACAGGGGAATTCAAATTTAATTGTAACACTTATTGTGGTGCGGGCCATGAATTAATGGAAGGAATATTGATTGTAAATTAATTAGAATTTAAATGAAGAATCAAAACCCACTTCTTCATCTTTTCGATATATTCCAAGACAAATCTTATCTTTGTATATATTAGTTTCTGCTCTGAACTCATCAGGGTTAAATTTTAGTGTAAAATCTTTAAAATTATTTTTTGATTCCATTTTAAGATATATATTATTTGAATCTCTTAATTCTAATATTGAAAAACCAACTTTTAGGCTTGATTCAAGTTCGCTTTCGTTTCTTTTATCAGTTTTTAATACATTTAATTTAGTTTCTCCTTCATTGGAGGTTACATAATGAAATCCGATGTGAAGTCTTTTGAGTTTTTTCACATATTCTTCTATAGGCATTCCTTCAACCATCAGTTCAAAAGCTGGACCAAGGGATCGGATGGCAATCTTTTCACTAATTTCTTCATCAAGATAATCTTCTTCAAAAAGGGGATTTGGATCAAAAACCATGTTCTCTTCTTTCATCTTTTTTTCTATCTCAAAAAAATATGCTGATTCAAACTTTTTCAAAGGTCTTGTTAATTGGTAATCTGGATTATGTGAGAAATGTGTTGTTCTATAATTTTCAGCATATGAAGGAAAAGTCGTCATTAATACTATGCTTGTTAAAGTCGCTATCTTTGCAAGTTTCTTCATTAAAATTAAAATTAGAATTTAATAGTATATAAAATGTGCTAAAAAAAGTAAAAAGAAAAATGTGAAGGATTAGTCTTCTAAGATCAGATGATCGCCTTCAATCTCAACAAGTGCGCTAAAGACTTCGATAGCTCTAGGGGTCGTTGCTTCATCCCTAAATTTAGTGTATGCTTTTATAGCAGCTTCCTCTCTTCTGTGAGACTCCATAAGGTTCTCATGGCCATCTTCGCTTGCTTCTATTTTTGAAAGTTCTGGTTTAGTTGTTCCTAAATGTTTAACAAATATGCTAGCGTGTTCTGATTCAACCTTTTTTAGTGCTTTAAAAAGGCTTTTATGAAATTCATCACTGCTTTTCTTACTTGCAGCATCATAAAAGCTAGCGTTTCCTATTTCAAGCGCTAAAGCTTTCTTGAAATTAGCAAGTTCAACTTCTGTGAAATTGTTTTCTTGCTTGAACTTATCAATATAGTTTTCTGCTTCTATTATCAATTCGTGTTTTGCGCCGCAAAAAGGGCATTTGCTTGGAGCTTCATCACCTAGGTATGGGTCTCCGCATATCTGACATCTAAATAATTTAAACATGATTATCACCTACTTTTTCGATTTTCTATCTATTAATAAGCATTACTATTAATTGTTACTACTAATAAGTAAGTAAAAAACGAAAGGTTTATATAGTATTGAATCAATTAAATTACTATGTCTGAGCTCGAAAGAATTCTATATGGGATGATTTGTGAAAACAAAAAAGATTTTAATGAAGATTCTAGTATGTTTATTAGGGAAACATTAGACAATAAAATAAAAAAAGAAAACTATGGAGGGTTAATTAATTCTGAAATTTATAAAATAAATGATATTATCAATGATAAAATCACAAGTTATGAAAATAATAATTATTTCAATAATTTAGGAAAGATAACTAAAGAGTATAACAACAATATTATTTATGAGAACAAAAATTTTAATAGGTCTTATAATATATTATCTGAAAAAATAAATGAGATTTATAATGAATTTAATGATACTTCTTTCTATATTCCTAACTCAAAGAAGCTAGTAAAGGAGATAAAAGAAGATATCGAAGAACCTTTCTTTGAAAATATGTATTCCAAGTTATTTGAAAAAGATAAAAAAATTGATAGGTCGGTTCCAGACTTTGCACTTCCTCCAGCTGCTGCAATAGAAGCAATGCACCACTTAAGAGAAGAAAAGCCAGACATAGCATTCGTGGAAGCAGAAGTATATGAAGGTCGAAGCCAGCACAGAGTAGAAGTATACACTTATTCATATACTGAAGGCGGCGAACAAAAAGAGATGAGGGTTGTGGCAAAGGATTTCGACGAGACAGAAATGCTTGTACAACAATTCTTAAGAGAAGTGGGAGTAAGAGCACCAGAAGTATATGGAACAAACGGCATGCTAAGTATGGGTTTTGTCGGAAGCGAAGACCTAAAAGAAGTATTGAAAAGAGCCTCAGACTCAGTAATAATAAGATCATGTAATGATGCTCTTTACACATTAGCTCAGATGCAGGTTTTAGCCACTGCGGGACTCCAAGTATTAAAGCATGATTTTGGTTTTGATCTGCCTGTTGCAAATTATGAAGCAATGATCAGAGAAAGATTTGTGCAACCAATAAGCGGTTCAGGACTTGTATCTCTTGCTGCAGACAGGTTCATGAAAGCATATAAAGGATTCTCAAACGGTTTTAGAACAACACACTTTGTTCACGGTGACAATCACACAGGAAACTATCGTGTTGGGGATGATGGCACTACAATAATCGATTATGAATGGGCAAAAAAAGCAAGCCCTCTTGATGACATATCAAGGTTTACAAACAGTGTATTGAGGGAAAGGCCAGATATAGATAGTCGGGATTTTTCAAGATTTGCTTATCATAGGTTTCAAGGACAAAAAGTAGAGGTTGGAGCAGCACAAGGCATTACTGAAAGCTATGCTACCTTTGTCGATGCAAGAATCAATGATAATATAAGCAAAGTTGGAGAAGCAATCACTTACAGCGAAAAACACCCTCATAAAGCAGGTCAGATCCTTGAGAAAGGAGCAAGAACATTCACTATGACTCTTGGATTGATAGATGAAGCGATGGGTTTAGCTATGAAAGCTAAAGATTATAAGAAATATAATGGTTTGATGAATCTAAAAGATTCATTTGTTGATATTGTATCAGATTCGCCTTATCAAGAATTAAGTACTGCTGCAAGAGAACATCAAGATTATAAGCTTGCAGCTTAAACATTTATTGCAAAAAAGCTTCCAGCAACATTATAGATTTTTTCTGCAATATTAAACACATGATGATTCATAATGCTTGGGTTATTCATCAGAGCCTTTTTTGTCTTTTCAAAAAGTTCTCGTCTAAGCTTTCTAAACTCATGCTTTTTTTCTGGAGTTAGCTTATAATGTAGATCATAGAATCTTAAGAACAGCTCGTTTGCTTCTATTAGAAGGTCTAATTCTTCATCATTTATCTTTTTCAACTCTATATAATCATCACACAGATACTTATATTGGTCAGCGACCCTTTCAAGATTCTGGATCATATCATACGCTTGAGGGCTTCTGCTTTGATTTGCATATCCTTTCTTAGAGATTATTCTGACAAGAAATCCTGTAAACTTGTTATTTATGACTTCTTGACGTCTGATCTGTTTTAATCTTTCAAATTCTTTATTTTTTAGTGCGTTAACAATGTTTTCATTCATATCTTTTTGGATAAGAAGTGTTTTTCTAAGGATGTTGTCGTATTCAGAGTCGAGTTCGCTAGTTATGTTTTTGATAGTTACGCTTTTTTCTGTTTGGTCAATCACTTCAAAACCTATAATCTCGTTCACTCTATCAAGAATCTCATTTAAGCTTTTTTCGTCATCAAAATGAATCACTACTTCATCATAACCTACCATGTAGAGGTGGGAAAGGTCGTTTTTGCCAAATTTGCCTTTGATCTCTATTTTTTTGATCTCGTCGTTACTTCCTTCTCCGCCGATGACTAATTTGTTTTCTTCCTCGGTCATCTCGACTTCATCACCTTCTTTTAGATTGTTTTGTTTTACCCATTTAGAAGGGAGGCTGATTGTCATTGTTGCAGTTCCTTGCTTGACGATTTTTCTTCTCATATGATTAGAAAAGCTTTTTTTGTATATAAATCTTTCTTTTTCTATATATCTATATACAAATCTATATTCTATATTAATTAAATATATATAATATCTTACTTTCTATAATCACTAAGAAGTGACAAAAAGTTACAAAAGAGGTGTAAAATGATAGGTCAAGAGTACAAAACACAATTTCAAAGAGAAATTCAAGAAAGCCACAATGATGAATTAATCTCAAACGCGATTAATTCTAGTGGAATAAAATACATTTCACAATTCCTAGGCAGATACGAAATATTAGCGATCATGAGAGGGAATTTTGCATACTAATAAACTAAAACGAGGAAAAACAAAATGACTAGATGGAAATACCAAGGAAGGTTATTCACACCAGAAGAACCAAGAAAACTAGTAGAGGAACTGCACAGATCAAGCAGTTTGAGACACAGAAGACAAGAAGTAACAGATACATATGTTGTAGGTGATTCTCAATATCATGCGAAAGCAAGAGGAAGCGAACTTAAAATATTAGGCATTAAAGGCAGAGTTTGTCCTTTAATAATGGAATTAAGAGATGATAGACATTATGGAACTGTAAGAGAGTCTTTACTTGATGAAGTACTTTCAGCTTCAGACGCAGTTACAGAAAGAAAAGGTCATAAAGCAATAGAAAAAGCACTACGAGACGAAAGAGAAGTATCAATTTCTGACCTGGCAAAATATACAGCTGCAAGACCTGGAATGATCATAACAGACATATCAAAGATTAGCGACAAGTTCGAATCAGGCGACCTAGAAGCAGAAGTGACAAAAGCAATGATTGGTGGAGAAGCACATTGGACTGTGGCATTCTCAGGAAATAACTCTGACAAGCTTTATGGAGCAATGAGGGAATATGGTTTTCCAGGAATTCAAGCAGGTGTAATAGCAGATTATGCAGGAGTGATAAGGTCTATTAAAAGATAAAGAGCTTTTTTTGCTCTTATTCTATTTTTTTCTAAAGAAAGGGGTTTGGAAAATGTCAAAAAATTACTTTGATTCATATTCTCTTGATAATATTTTGAGTAATAAGATTATCGATGATGATAAATATGATAAATATGATAAATATTACACAAAAGATTTGTCAGATCTTATATTAAAATATGATAAGGATTATAAGAAAAATTATAATAATTTTATAGATTACATTCCTAAATATTACAAAGATGATCTAATACCTAAGACAAATAACTTTATTCCAAATTCAAAATTAGGAAGCAATCAAACTAGTGGAAATACGGGATTTAGTTATCAAGGTCTTGGTAATCTCTCTGGAATATTTAGAGATGAAAATGATATGGTTGGCCCAAATGCATATGTTGACCCAACAACTGAAGAGATAAGACTAGTGACAGACCACTTGACATTTGTGGATTCTTTGCCAGAAAGTGTGAGGGAAGCATATGCGAACGCGGTAAAAGAGATAAGATACTTTTTAGATGGAGCAGTTAGAAAGCATTTTGGTGCAACAAATCACTTCAATGCAATAAGGTGTTTCAATCATCCAGAACAAACAGACATAAGCCATGTAGGGATACCAAATGCTCAACTAGCAGGAGAAGAATTCTTTGGACTAAACAGATTCCTATCAAATTACCCAGACATTGCAGACGTTCAATGGTGGGCAATCTACAAGGATGGAAGCTGGAGACTAGACACTTGGAATCCTGGAGGAGAACACTTAGATACGGGATATCGAGGATGGGGAGAACTAGTTGGAGCCGTGATAAAAGTTAATGGAAAAACCTTGACAGCACCAGAAACACTAGCATTCTACAGAACGCTTATGCTTAGAGATAGTATAGGTTTCATGACGCCTCAAGAGCATGATGGCCTGGTTTCAGATCTTAGAACAATACAAGTTGGAAGCATAGATTCAGTAAATGATGACGTAGCTTCAAAAATGGAAAAATTAGGATTAGTAGACAATTCAGGGTTAACTTATGTTGGAAGATCAATGATACAAAGAACTGTTGCAAAAGATAGGCTAGCAGAACAAACAAGAGTTCAAGATGGTCTGGTTGGACAAATAGTCAACCCATACAGATTTTAGAGGTGAAAAAGATGGAAACAGCAATAATTGAAAAAGGAAGACCTCACCTTTTTAGTGAGGTTCAAAAATGGGGAGGAAAAGGAGATAACCTTCTACAACTAGCAGAAATGTTCAATGTCCCAACAGGATTTGTGATAAGCAGCGAAGCATATCAAGAATTCGTGGATCAGAACAACCTACAAGGAGAGATCAACGATGCATTAAGAACTATGAGTTCGGAGGAAGCATCAAACTACATTTCAGGAATATTTATGCAAAGCGGGTTTTCAAGTCAAGCACAAGATACTTTACACCAAGAAAAAGAAAAACTAAACGGGGCAGTAGCTGTAAGATCAAGCAGCCTAGCTGAAGACGGAGCAGAAAAAAGCTTTGCAGGACAACACGAATCAGTACTTGGCGTAAACACAGAAGCAGAACTTGAAAGATCTGTAAAAGAAGTTTACGCAAGCCTTTTTAGTGCTAGAGCAATAAACTATAGGCAAGCTGGACAAAATGGAATTGATGATTCAATAGCAGTAGTTGTTCAGGAAATGATAAATCCTTCAACTTCAGGAGTTGCATACAGTGCAACTCAAAGAGATCTCGATGAAATACTTATCGAAAGCACTTTTGGCCTTTGCACATCAATAGTTGATGGAAGAGCATGCGATATTTTTAGAGTTAAAAATGGCGCTGTTGAAAGTGAAATCCATCCAAATAAAACAGAACAAGATATCTATAGTCATTCCCAAGGAAGAGTTGTAACTAGAAAGATCAATTCTGATTGGAAAGATATTCCATCTATGTGTGATTGGAATGCTTTGCAAATTGCAAAATATCTTAAAGCAATAGAAAAAGCATATGGAAAACCTATGGATATAGAATTTGCTCTTGTTGATCCACATCCTGCAGATTATGATGATGTCACCTATGCTCAAGAGTTGCAATTATATCTACTTCAAGCAAGGCCAATAACTGGATTGAAAGTTGAAAATGCTTATGTTCTACCTAAAATTGATGAAGGAAAAGTGATTGCAAAAAGCAAGAACACTCGTAACCAAGGACAATTTGAAGGCCCAGCAGTGGTGGTGCAAGGAGTAGATCACGTCAACAAGAAATTCTCAGTTGATGGAAACTTAAGAGAACTAAATGAGAGATACAGTTCAGGATATGTTCTAGTAACTCCTGAAGTTCCACCTGAGCTTGAACAGTTCGTAACAAACGCTAAAGCGATATACAGCACTGAGTGTGGAACTACCGGTCACGCAGCAGCGGTAGCGTGTGAGAGGGGCATAATCTATATGGGTAGAGGAATACATCACCCAGAACTTTTGACAACATTAAGAAGCGGAACTCCTATAGGTATGGCAACAAGCAAACAAGAAGGGTTCATGTATTTACAATAATAAAATAGAGGTAATTAAGATGAATATATTCAAAGATTCAGAAGCATTTCTAAAAGCAAGTGAGATGTATCCTGAAGGAGTAGAGATTTATGGTAAAATGTATGAATTGATCGAAGAAAAACTTATCGATTTAGGATTAACTCAAGATTATCTGGATAGAAGATTTGACATGGATGAGATTGTTTATTTTTCAAGTAAGTTTCAAGAAGCACATTCTTCATTTGTTAATGATTTTCCTGATGTGAAAGGTCTTGATCTTGATGAAAAGATAAAGTTGATGGATTCTGATGACAACTCTTTATTATTGACACCTTTAAATTGCATGCTGTTTGAACAATTTGATCATTATTCAAGAAAGATAAGTTATGAAAACCTGGATTGGGGTGGTATTCCTATAAAGAGAAAAGAATTGCAGGCGAGTAATCCTTTTCCCTCTTTGGAAGAATTCAAAGCAAATCCTGATGAAGTTCTTTGGCACATGTCTGATTATATAAAATATAATTTGATGGATTGGGATCAAGAAGTTATACCTAGAAACAAAGCTATCTTTTATGAGCAAATAAAAGATTGGGATACTGATAGATTAAGAGAAGCAGTATTTGCTTATAGGGAAGGATATTTATCTTCTCGAAAAGCTTTCAAGTCTATAGGAGTTGAAATTTCTTCTACTTTTGATAATCTTAGACAAGAAACAAGAGAAATCATAGATTCTTATGTTGTTATATTGAAGAATAAAAGTTCAGGAAAAGATAATCAAGAGATTAAAGGTGATGCAGTTGAATTTTCTAGTTTAACAGAGGATCCTAAAAAAGATATTTCTAAAATAATAAACTCAATAAGGATTGGAAGAAAATTTCAAGAAGTTAAGAATAGTTTATTATTTGGTCCTTTGATGGCTTATTTTGGTTCTGCAACTTGGAATGAAGCAAGCCAGATGGGAGACTTAGAATCAACTGCAAGGTATGTTGCAGGTGTCGGTTTTGTTTTAGCTGCATATAATGTTGTTAAAGGTTTTATGGGTCTTAGAGGTATACATGATGTTTTCAAGGATTACATGCTAAAAAAGGAGGATTATAAAGATGGAGCTTAGAGGAAGACCAGAACTTGTTGAAGATATTGCTCTGAAGTATCCAAGAGGTTATCAAAAACTAATTGATGATAAAAGAACTCATTTTATTTATTCTGAAGATTTAGAGCTCGCAGCAAGGTTAGCAGAAGAATGTGTTAATTCTGAAAGTAAAGTAAGTTTTAAAGATGTTATAAGTAATTTAATAGAAGGTAAGTTAGACTTAGCTGAATCTTTATTAAATGAGTATGTTGACGCTAGCAAAACTAAAATTCCTTATTCAGAATTTTTACATAGTTTAACAACAAACAAAATTAATTATTATGATAAATTAATAGGATATCAAAATTTTGATTGGGATGCTCCTATTCAAAAGCGTGAAGATGTTATAAAAGAAATGAACAAAGATCAAGAATTGGATTTAGAAGAAATTGTTAGTAATAATGATTCTAAAAAATCAGGCCGTTCAATTATGATAGGGGGAGCAAATATCGCAGCTGGCCTTCTTACAACTTCTGTTAGCTCACTTGCTTTACATTATTCGGATTCGGTAGATAAAGTACCTTTTTATACCTTGGGGCTAATGATGGGTCCTGCCTTGATCGGTATAGGTATTGGTTATTTACTTAATGAGTATCTTGAAAACAAGTTTGATTAATTTCCTTTCATTTTTTTGAATCCACCTATAAATAAGAACTGTTTCATAAATGGAACGCTGTTCCAAATAAAGAACGTTGTTCCAAAAGAGAAACATTTATATAGGTCTATGCACGCTAAAAGAAGTAGATGGGTGAAGAATTACAAGCACTAAGAAGCATAATTGACGAGAAAACACTCTCAATATTAGAGACTTTAGCTAATGAAGATGGAGAATTATACTTAAGAGAACTAGCAGTTAAAGCTAAGGTTCCTCCTGCTACAACTCACAGAATCATACAAAAACTCCTAGACTTAAAGATAATAGAGAAAACCGAGATAAAAAACCTCAAAATATACAAGTTAAGCACGACAAAGCAAGCTGATTTCTTAAAGAAGATACTTTATAGTAAGGTAAATCCATTAGATATGTTCTTGACTAAATTAAAACAGGTAAGTGGCGTGGATTTAGCTGTATTACACGCTAAAGCGCAGAAATCAAGCGCTTTTGTACTTGTGGTGGGTGATGAGCTTCCTATTATCAAAATAAACGATTTAAGCGAAGCTATCGAGAAAGAACACGGTTTTAAGATAAAGATTTTGCCATTGCAACATGATCAATATGATATGCTTGCAGCAGGCCACACAGGTTACAAAAAAGTTTTGTACAGAAAGGAATAAGTACTTTCTCGACGAGAAATGCTTAATTATAAGCGTAAAATTAAACGATTAAATTAGTCATTTATAGTTTAGACTATAGAAATATTTATAAATACATTTAACAAATATAATATTAAAAAATTGGGTTTTTGGTGGAAAAACACATTGTTTTGGCGAACAATTTCCTACCTTTAAAATTTATTTCCCGACGATAAAAAGTTTCGATT
>PKTL01000071.1 GCA_002867475.1 Candidatus Woesearchaeota archaeon | reverse complement strand
TATACATTTTTAGTAAATATCCACTCCAGTATACAAAAGCATAACATTTATATATTAAAATTCATATTTTATAGTTATGGTAATCTTGTATGACCAGTTTAATTTGGGGGAGGACATATATGAAATCATCTTTGCTACCGAGCAACAGATAATAGTAGCTAAGCTTCTCATCGAAGAGATGAAAGTAAAGGAAGGAGAAATCGGAAAGACAGAGATGAGCATGTTTGCAATGGCACTTCATGAAGGAAGAGTTGTTGAGATGACTGATACAAGCGGTCCAGTTACAATGAAGAAAAAGATAAAAATATCCTACAACAAAAGACAATTCTATGATAGGATACTTACTCCATTGAAAAGCATGGGATTAATAGATTATGACTTATACAAGAAAACCTATAAGCTTTCTGAAAAGTTCAATAAGAACATGATGAAAATAGGGCTATTATGGTTACAAGAACTTCGAAAGCCACCAATAGCTCATAAGATAACAAAACAATAATTATTTCTAGAAAAATATTATTATAATTATTATTTTAGAACTTAAACTTCTTAGGTTTATGTCTTTTTTTCTTTAGCTTGATCTTTTTCTGCTTAATCATTATAAGAAGTATAAGAATTATTATTATCAAGAAAATCATCATTCCAAGAAAAGAACCATTGCCTTCATCACCTGTTCCTTCATTGACATTCAACACTGTTATTTTCTCAAAGGTTAATTTCTCATTGAAAGTTATCTTTCCAGTCACAAAATATTGTCCAGGGTAATTCGGTTTGAAAAAAGTCTGAAAATCTTGAGTTTCACCAGCTTCAACAGTTATCTGATCAGTATCTATTATCTTAACAATATTATTGGCTGCATCTTTTATGTCTCCAATAAACTTTGCTCTCACATTTCTTGAACCAAGATTTTTAAAAGTAGCAGTAATAGGTAGAATCTCGCCAGTTTTTGCCCAAACAGGTGCATTGATAGATATCAATTCTCCTTCATCACTTATACCTCCGGGTTCAACAACATTAAAGGTTACTTCCTGCTTAGCATTACATAAGGGGATATTTATTGAAGCAAAATATTGTCCCACATCAAGGTCATTATCTAATTCATCAGTAAATGTATCTCTTAATGTTGGTAGTAATGGTTCTATGTCTGTATCTAGATCAACAACAGGATCTTTCTTTATATCTTTTAGTTCAACTTCGATATCTGGATTTATACGAACATTTCCAGTATTCTCAATAGTAAAAAAAAGAGGTAGGTTCTCACCAATTTCAAAACTAGTAATTCTCATACCTCCAGCTATACAATCAACAATCTCTTCACCAACAATCTCGACCCTAAGATTTACAAGAAATGCGGCTTTAACATTAGAACCTTTACCTGTATCAACACCTTCCAATGTCCCTGTTACAACTCTTATTGTGCCTGTATAATTTCCATTAGCGAGATCTTCGGGAGGTAGTATCCTGACTTGAAGGATGTGGGGATTATTTGAATTTATGGTGAATTCTTCAATATTTTCTCCAAGAGATCCAAATTCTATCCAATCAGCTATCTCACCTCCTCTTTCAAGATTAATACTTAATTCATCAGGGCTGTCTGTTGATACCAGTAATGTTTTTTGTGCAAATCCTCCCTTAAGCA
This sequence comes from Candidatus Woesearchaeota archaeon, assembly GCA_002867475.1. Taxonomy (GTDB): domain Archaea; phylum Nanobdellota; class Nanobdellia; order Woesearchaeales; family BM511; genus BM511. The sequence continues at coordinate 21,772 of PKTL01000071.1, read as the reverse complement.
CTTTATTGAAATCTAACTTTGCAGGGCTAACACCTATTGATACCGCAAGAATTGAAGTAGACATTAGTACAATTATCAATAATATCTGAATGCACCAGAAGGATTCTTTTTTGAACCTTATTTTTACCCACCTATTATAATGATTTATTGATGAGGATAGTATATAAATTTAACTGATGATTTTAGTTGATCATTTTAATAAAAAAATAAATAGAAACTAATTGATTAGTTTGCATTCCATGCAGTAAACACAACTGTTCCATTACAGACTCCAAATGGGTTTTGTATAGGGTTTATGAAAAGGTGCCAGTATGTGGTTGAGAAATTATTAGGTTGAACACTTATAAGATCTATTTTTGGAACTGTCAATCCACTAATATTAAGAGGGTTGCTGTTCAAATCAAGAGATGTTGATGCTGCCCAATCATCGCTAGGATTTGGTGTGAATTTTAGATCTGTGATATTTATGTATCCTCCGGGGATTTGATCGCAATCCATTGCGTGTTGGTCTCCTGGAGTCCTACCATATCCTTCAACACTTATATTTATAGCTTGATTTCCAAAATTGGTTATGTTAGCAGTAGCGTTTGGGATATCTCCTACTGCTGCTTCTCCAAAATCAATCTCTGAAGTTACATTCAAAGCGTATAATGGTAATATTTCGGTAGTATTATAATCTGAAGTTGAAAAATCATATGTGTCTGTAACTGTAGCATTACAAATCCAATTATTGCTTGCATTCGCATAATAATATACTATAAACTCACAATAAAAAGTTCTGTTATAAGGAGCTACTATCGCACCAAAAGTACAATTATCTATGGTATAATGTGTAAGGTTTGAATCTGCATCGCTCATGCTTGCAGTCTGATTTTCCCAAAGAGTTGCATTAACAAGAATCATATCACTTGCTCCATTCCAATCATATGCTTCAATAGTGCAATTAACTTGTTTCGTTGAACCTGGTATCAAATCCACCGTCGATGGCATAGATATTGAAGAAATCCTTGGATATGCATTTGTAACATTTACCTTTGTTGTTACGTTCTGGCTATAATCTCCAGGATTATTAGCAGATACTGTAAACATGAATAATAGTAATAGAGAAATAATTCCTAGTAATCCATACGTTTTGGTTTTATTTATTATCTTCATTGTTTCTCAAGGCCTTAAGCCAAAAATGGCTTTTAGTATACAATTATGTATATTAGTACATGAGCTTGTATATAAATGTTTTGATTTTTTTAGGCTTTTTCTCCTCATTTTTTATTTTTTTTATTTTTTTTACTATTTTGATTTATGCAAACCTTTAATGTGGTCTATATAATTATGGTAATCGTCAGCATAATTGGTGAGCTTACTTGGACCATCTATGCTTATTATTTTTTTCAATGAATTGATTGTTGAATGAATCTCTTCTATCTCATCAAGGTTTAAATCCTGACCTTTAGTAAGTATAAGATTTACATTATCCCATAAGATTATCTTATTGTAAACTTTTCTAACACGAGAAATTATATCTTGCCTTGTATGATTATCATCAACAGACACTTTATTGTATAATCCATATATCAATCTATATTCTTTTTTAGCAGCTTCAATATTCAGCTCATTAGCATGATCATTAGCATGATTGATAAGATTCAACAAATACTCATACGAGCTTATAGGTTCATTGATCTTTTCAATCTTTGGCATTATATTGTAGCTTTTTCCATCATCTATAGTTGTGTCTTCTTTTCTTTTCTTTTTTGCATAATTATCTGTATAATTGCCTGATTCTCTGACCTCATCAATCATCAGATTATGTCCTTCATCCTCTTTTAAAAAGACAAAGTAATATACTAATAATCCTGCTATAGCAAATATTCCAAGAATTGGAAACATTATCTCTTTTATGTTGAAATTTTCAAAGAAACTAAATCCATTTTTTATAGCATTTCCAGTAATCATATTATCTTCAGGCAATGCTTCTTCTGATATAAAATTTTCAGGATCATACACTAGAGTAGTCCTAACAAGATTTGCATCATCAAGGTTTATGATATCTTCAATATAATAATTAAATTCTTCAGACTTGAAAGATGATCTTTCCCAAGAAACGATAGGGTCTGATTTTAGTACAGTCGGTTTATTATCAAAATTAATATCTGACACATCCTCTGCAACAGATTTGGGGATGGTTTCAATAATTATTATATCTGAATCAGGATCATCAATTTCAATACTTTTTGTAAAAAGAGTCCTTTTAGAAACATCACCATTCTCATAAACAACCTTTCCTGAAATTATCTTAGAAAAAATACTCGCATGGGAATTCAATGAATCTGAGTTTTTTGTAAAGTTCAATATTTCTTCTTCACTCATATCAAACCTTAATCTTGCTTCGTCTTGTGCATCCTTAACATCTTTTGCTGAACTAACCTGCTCAAACTCAACACTATTCACGATTTCAACATCTTTTACAAGTGTTTCAATAATATCATCTATTGAATCCTTAGCATCATCAATCCTTTTCTCAAAATCATCCTCATCAAGATCAACATCTCTCAATTTTTCCAATCCAGAAATAATTTCCTCAACAGATTCTTTTGAATTTCTTAAGTTTTCTAAAAGGCTAAATGATTTGATCATTGCAATCTCTTCAGTTTTTGTCATCTTTTCCAATTTCTTGATTATCGCATCATAATCAAAAAGATGAACTTTCAAATCATTGATTGTAGAATTCAATATCCATTCCAATTCAACATCCAAACTTTCACCATATGTTTTTATGGTTAATGATGTTCCTTTTGCTGTGATACTCACTTCTTCAGATAAGCTTCCAATATTTTTTGCATCATCAACTGCAGCAACTCTATAGTAATATGTGCTTCCTGAATCAACATCATCATCCACAAATTTTTCGTTGTTAGATGTTTCATAATCATCAACATATTCAACACCTTGGGTAAGAGATCTATATATTATATAGTAATCAGCAGGTTCACCTTCATAATTCCAGGTCAGTTCAATAGAATCATCACTTGATTCAATATTTAAGCTATCTGGTTGGATTGGATCTACAGTATCAACTAAGAAAAGTTTTCCGCCCACTATTTCTGTTCCGGTAAGTCCATCGTGGTCCTTGCCGCTTATTATGAATTTTCCAACTCTATCGATTGGGTATTCAGGTATTATGATGTATCCAGTCCAATGATTGTTGTCTCCAATGAGGCTACTATCATATTCTTTGCTTTCATCATCAAACTTATATTTTAGTGTTGGTGGGGAAATAAGTCTTTTTGAACTATAGACATCGATCTTATGGGTTCCTTCTTTAACAGGGGGGTTATCATCTATGCTGATAGTAAATGTGGGGGGTAAGATTACTTCAAAAAATACTGAATCATAAACTATGTTTCCTCCAAGATCTTCACACCCAATAAAATATGTTAATTCTCCTTCAGAAACATCAAAAATATCTTGTTCATGAAGTGTGCTATCTGTGTCCATAAAAAGATTTTCCATTTCATCAAAATCAACATTTGAAGTATCATATCTGCATCTTGCAATCTCATCAGTCACTATTTTTAATGTAAAATAATCTGTGGTTGTGGTTTCATCAGGGTCTTTTGATACAATAGTTGGAATATTTGTATCTATTGTAAATGATAATGTTTTTGCATCATTGGTGTTGTTGGAACTATCCTTACAACTAGTGTAATATTCATATGTTCCATCTGTAATAGAAAGCTCAAGGATGTGGTTTGTTCCATTTCCAATAAGGTTTTCACTCATAAGACTATACTCTGTTTGTAAAGTATCATATCTACAGGTTGATGCTTCATCAGTGATAACTTCTAGAGTTATTTGACCTTCATTGATTTCATTGATGTATCCAGAAGGGCTTGAATACACGATCGTTGGAGCAGTAGTATCGTTTTCAGATAATACGTTAAAACTAAAGAGTAAAAGAACTAGTAAGATCAAGAATCCTTTCTTGGATTTCAAACTATTTTTAGTGATTTCTGCTCTTATCATTCTATATTTCCTCAAATCTTTTTCTTCAAAGCTTCAAGAAGTTTCTTATCACGTTTGATAGCTTCTTCTATTGCTTGTTCAAAGTATTCATTGAGAGTTATATTATTCAAGACAGAAATCACTTTAGCCTTTGTATGCGCATCATCGCTTAATTTGATATTTACTCTCTTCATGTTTGTTGTCGACAAAACTATATATGATAAAAATGATTTTAATCATTTATAAAGTTTTCTAATAAAAATATATTAATTAATTAAATACTTAAATAATAAAAATATTAAAAAATAAAGATAATAAAAATATATTTATGATAAAAGTCATAAATGTGATAAATTAGAGGAGAAATAATTCAATTAATTGGGTTTCGTGGTTTGTTCTTTTTCTTGACTGTCTTCTTGATCATTGGAGGCATCTTGATTTTGATCTTTAGATTCATCTTCTTTCGATTCATTTTTGCTGGTATTATTATCATTATTGGATTCTTTTATCTCTTCATCATAAATTTTCTGCTTCTCTTCATATTGCTTAAAAAGAAGGACTATATTATCATATAAGCTTTTTATTCTTGGGTACTTATCAGTTAATTCTTTAAAAGAAATATTATTTATCAGATTATACATATCTTCAACAAGATCTTTTTCTATCGAATAAGGTTTGGCATTGACTTTATACTCATCATAAAGTTTTATCATCTGTCTATATGCATCGCTTAGTTGTGGAAATGCTTCTAGTTCAGTTTTGAATTCATCATCATGAAGTAACTGATATATTTGATTAGAGATTTCATTTTCAATCTCTAAAAGATATTTATTATGCATCTCTATAACTTTATGAAGTCTACTATGATGGCTCTCAAAATATTTAGACATCTTGATTATTCTGTTCTTCTCATCATATTCAAATGATTTAAGTATTATAAACCCTATTAGGGGTGTTGCAACAAGAAGTATGATTAGTATCCATAAAAAATCGGTAAGGTAGCTTTGACATTGGGAAAAATAATAATAGTATCCAAGGAGAAGCAAAGTCATTACAGATATTGTTATTATAAAAACATAAAGATTTCTTTTTGCATGAACTATTTTTTTTGCACGAATATAATCCTCTAGGTCTTCATTATTCCTATATTTTCTGACTTTTCTTTTAGTATTTTTATAATCAGACCATATAGCTAGAGTTACAATTATTAGAAATATCCAATAAGTAAGGTCATAATATTTGAATCCTCTTTTGCATATCTCAAGGGGTAATTCAATAAGTGGTTCTTTTATTTCGCATTCTTTGTCACATGGACCTCCGCAATCTATTCCTTCTTCACATATTCCTCCAGGACAATTTTGTTTTCCATCAAAGCATGTTGCTTCTTCTTCCCAAGGACATGGTGTACAAAGACCTCCGCAATCTATTCCTTCTTCAAGACCATTTTGAATACCATCAAAACATGTTCCTTCATATATACATTCTTGAACCGTTTCAGGTTTATCTTCAGTAGTATTACAGCTATTTGTGTCATAGCAAATTCTATCTTGTGTATTATTAATGTAGCAGACACTCCATTCTAGACATACCCAGTCTTCAACACATGCAAACTCCATATCTGTAGTATCAATAACACTTCCTGTGGCGCCTCCACCTCCTGCAGCTCCACCTCCGCCAGAGTCACCACCTCCGCCTCCTGCAGCTCCGCCTCCTCCTGTTGTGGTTTCATTCACTTCACCGGTTCCAGTGGTTTGATTTGTTTGGTTGATGATTGATTGATTTATGTCTTCTTCACATAATCTGCATCCATCATTGATGTCATTACAATACATCACTTTACCACAATCCTCAAATTCCTTATGGCATTCTCCATCTCCACAAACTATGGGTGGATAAACTATCCATAATGGCTTAAAAGATTCTTCATTGAATCTTGCATCGCCAAACACTGTTGTGTTATATCCTTCAACAGTGAAGGTTATGTCTTCATAATCTATTGGACCTTCATCTATTGATGATGTATAGGAATCATCTCCTTTACATGATAGTAATCCAAAATAGCCTTCATATTTAACATTGAAAAAACCACATCTTAATCCTGTGTTATCAAATGCTTCAATAACTGAGCCAGTAGGAGCGCCGCTATCATAAGTTGTTACATTACCATAAAATTCTGTAGGGAACGGGGGAAAATCAGGTTCTGAAAATGAAAATTGAGTTAAAAGCAAGAGATTCAAAACTAATATGATTGAGATTGCATATTGTTTGAATTCTTTTTTCATATTCATATTTTTGTCTTGTTCATATTAGGCTAAGGGTGCTATCTTTATTCATATATATCCAATATCCTCTATCTTTTGTTATGTAATCTAAGCTTCCATCTCCTTCAGGTCCTCCTGTTTGCCAGGTATCATCAGGATTTCTGTACGCAATCACTATATTATAATCTCCATCGATTGAGCTTAGTGCATCATCTATGGTTTCATCATTCAATGTAGGATATCCTATAAGGTTCCAACCTTGTTTTAGATCTATAGAGGTTCTAAGTGATCTTGTTCCATTATAGTACATGCTTTCATTTTGTGCCATAAATATCCATAATCCTCTTCTATCTTCAATAAGGTTTAAATCTTGAACAACGTAACTTGGAAGATGGGGATTATACACTTTCCAAGGGTCAATATCTGTCTCAAAATAACTATATGTATAATCTATACTATCTGTTATATTTGCAAAAAGAAGTTGGATTGGTGCAAACCCATTGATGCAATGATAGGATATAAGGTTCATCCCTTCATAAACTTCAAAATCACATTCTTCAATAGCACCTCTAGTAACATTGACTACTGAAGTGACTTTTCCAGTGGGGGTGTTAAAATCATTATTTAGGAAAGTGAAAGTCATGACTAAAACTAGAAATACTATGCCTAAAATTTTCCATTCATCTGGGTGGAGCTTATCTGGATCATCCATTGTTCTCCTCCTCTATTTCTATATACCATCTATTTTTTTCTTTATCATAGCTGAATATGACTTCATTTTTTTTATCCTTGTCAACTGAAAAAAGAATAGGCATGGGTATTGTAGTCTCAAAACTGCTCCCTCGAGTATAAAGCTTACGTCTGAATTCAAACATATGCTTATTATTTCTCTATTCCTTTATATATTTTACTTATCTTATTACTTAATTTTTTACTTATTTTTTAGTACTATTATACGTACTTGGTATACAATTTTGTATACTAAACGAAACATTTATATACTAGTTTAATCTTATTTCTTATTATAGCAAGATATTGGCAGTGGCAATAGGTCGATATCACATAATAGAGAGAGTCACAATCAAAGAGCATAAGGTCCGATGTCCCTTTCTAACCACCCACCCACCCTAAACATGGGCCTTATGTCCTTTATTTTCACAAAAAAACGCGATTTCCACAAGCAACGAAATTCGTTCTATCCCCCCACCCTAACGGTGGAAATCCGTTTTTTTTTAATTCTCAAATCTTGTTTTCCTTATTATTAATTCCATATTATGGATTAAATATAATATTCAATATCATAAAATATAAAAACAAAGCAGAGAAACAAACAATATGGCTGACAACATTCCTCCCATATCTATGGTCGAAATCAATTTTGATGATGAATCTTTAAAATATGTTAAGAAAATAATAAAGGACAAAATAAATTTTCAATCGGAAAAATATAATGACAATTTCTTAAAAAGAAGATTAAGTGTTAGGATAAAAGCTAATAACCTATTAAGCTGTAAGGAATACATACCTTTTCTTCATGATAATAATGAACTTGAAGAATTGAAAAAAAATCTCACGATACATGTAACTGAATTCTTTAGAGATTCAAGTTTCTGGAAATTTTGCAGCTCAGACTTTTTTTTAGATACACTCAAAAATATAAAAAACAGAAAGATAAGAATCTGGAGTGCAGGTTGCTCAAGCGGACAAGAAGCAATATCTATACTGATAACTTTCCTTGAGATAGATGAAAAACTAAAAGACAGAATACATATAATTGGTACAGACATAAGCAATGAGATACTATCAAAAGCAAAAGAAGCAAGATATGATTCATATGGGATGAAAGGATTAACAGATGAAATAATTGATAAATATTTCAGTAGAGAAGGTGAGGAAGTGATTTTTAAAGAAGAATATAGATCTAATTTTGATTTTTTTAGGCATGATATACTAGATGATAAACATCTTGAAAATATAGATATTCTTTTTTTTAGAAATACTGTTATCTATTTTTCTAAAGAAGCTAAAGAAAAATTATACCATAACATATATGATTATTTAAACAAGGATAGTTTCCTTATACTTGGAAAAACTGAAACAATTTCTGGACCAGCAAGAGATCTATTCAAGATATATAATGGGATAGAAAGAATATATGTCCGGGAATAAATATATCATGTTTTTTCAATATCTGATTTTTTATTGTGTAAATCCTGAATTTTATTATAGAAAGCATCTTTGATCTTTACCAATTTTATCTTGACATCATTAAATTTCTTATAGAATGGATTTTCCATAAGTTTTTTCTCTTTTTCAATCTGTATTTTTTTATCCTTTTCAATTTTAGATAAAGTCTTTTTTAATTGCCTATAATTCTTATTATAATTCTTATTATCTATAGTTTTATCAAAATAATAATTTTTTTGAAGCTCTTCAAGATTTTTATGAATCTCGGCTTCTTCCTCTTCTAAAGATTCCAATGAATGCCCTTTTATTTTCGAATGATTATTCTTATAATGACTAAGTAAAGTTTTTATCTCAGCAAGTCTATCACTATTCTTTTTTCTATGAGTATCAAAATATTCTCTTGAAAAACTCTTATTCTTGTAATACTCTTCTTGAAGCTTCAAGTTTTTCTTTTCGATAGATTTTTGTTCAGCATTTAGGTTTCTTATCTTATTTATGAGTTGTATGTGGTGGATCCTGTTAACTGCAATCACACTCGTAACGCTTAAAAGAATAATGAACTGGGTGATTTTCCAGATATTGTTCAATAAAAATTTCATGAATCTTTTAATTATGTTAGCATCTTCTATACTTACTTGTAAAAGATATAGGTTTTCAACATCGTTCAATGAATCATCAACTTTATCGAGTTCTCCATTGATAAGTAGATTCTTAGTCATATTTAATAATTGATTCACTTCAGTCATATCATAACCTTCTTCCATCCTATATTTAACATTCCTATCAATATCTTTTATCCTACTATCAAAATCTAATATGTCTTCATATAGATCTTCAATCTCATCACAATATTTTTTTGCTAATGTAAAATCCATAGAAACAATAGATATACGTTGCTTATCAATAATCTCTTCAAGTTTGACGGTGTTGAAATCAAGGTTTGTTGCATTTATTATTATGGCATTGCTTTTTTCAAGACAGATAAGAGAATCTTCTCTATTCACTTCATTTATTATCAAGGTAAAAGAATGATTTGTAGTTCCATTATTCAATGTAAGTCCTGTATCGGTCCCGACCTTATAATTAAACACTAATGATATTGTACGAACATCATAACCAAGATAACTAGGTGCATTTATATCTATAATTATCTGCTCAGTAATATTAAAGGACATATTAGGGATGATAATCCTATCAAAAGTTACTTGGTTGTTATAATAGCCTGAAAGTTCCCAAGTAACATTATAGAAAACTCTATTTTTGAAAGGATTAGTAAGATTAAGGGTTATGCTTCCATTACCTCCTCTTTGAATATCAATAAATTCATCAGAAGTGATAATTGGATCATAATCAATAAGACCTGCGCCAAAACCTCCTCCTATTCCAGTATTCCTTGGTCCCGTATCAGTTATTGAGGGGGGAGTGACTTCAGAAGTGGTGCCACCATCATCAGCTGGTGGGATTATATTTATGGTTTCAGGTTCTTCCTCTTCTAAGGTTACATTTAGGTGGATAGTTTTTGTGAAATTGCTCCAAGTATCATTATAGATTAGGTTTGCATGTATTATTACATCATACCATATAAATTTATCAGTTCTTTTATCTATCAAGAAAACTGCATTTAGTTCAGTGCTGTCATCAAAATTTTTCCTTTCAAGACTGAAATTAGCAGTCATATTGCTTTTATTATAATCATATTCTGCAATCCATCCAGTTGATGAATTAGGAAATTCAAACCAGAAAGTAATATTTTCTGCATCATATAATTCTGCTATATTTTCAACAACAGCTACTAATTTGTGAGGTGTTGTATAACTAAAATCATTATATCTCATATTATAATAGTCATTCAATATTCTTCCTTCATCTATCTCTTTATAGACTTTTATGTCAAGGAATGGGCCTTCACCTCCAACCCTTATTTCGCTTCCTACAATTTTTTCATCATAAGGTTCTGGGCAAGAATCAAGACATGTTATAACCACTCCGCTTGGATATTGTCCAGTTCCAAGAGTTGTAATATTGACATTAAAAGTAAAATTATCCTCTGGACCTATAGTGAATGTTGAATTACTAAAAGTCATAGTATAAGTAACGCCAGGTCCTTTAGTAATACTATATGAAATATTCACATCGCCAATATTTTTAACAGTGAAATTATAAAGGTTATATGTTGTAGCGATGCTTAGATCTTGGGTGGGTGAATCAAGAGGTGTTACTGACCAATACCTTTCAAATAAGACCTCTAGATTTTGTTCGGTATCAGATATGTTGATATTGTTTTCAAAATTATCAGTTGCATTAACTCTATAGGTATAAACTGTTTCAATAGTTGGAGTAAAATTAGCATAATAATCACCTTCTCCAAGATCAACTGCTACTACTTCCTCCCATGATGAACTGATATTAGCCTTATACTGAAGATAAACATCACCAGATATTCCTCCAAGATCATACAATGTGAAATTGACATCGACTGTGATATTAGGATCAAGCAAGTCAATATCATAAGGGGTATGGTTGATAAATGTTAGTTCTGGAGGGATATCATCTCCGCTACTAAAAGGATATGATTCTGAATCATTGCTCCATCCAAGTTTATCAGATGCATATATCTTGAAACTATGTACTCCAGGGGTGATATTGGTAATGGTATAAGTATATTTGCCTAGAGGGATGCTGTAAACCATGCTATCATTTACACCGTCATATTCTATTTTTACGGAACTCTTATTTACACCTGAATATGTGTCTGTTATAGATACTTTAATGTTTTGATTATCGCCATATTGCAAAGTGCTAAAATATTCTGGCTCTTTTATTATAGGTGGTTTTAAGTCAATATAATAATTAGTATATCCAGAAGCAATATTTCCAAGACTATTATTTTCATATATCTGGACGCTATTAAACCCTTCTTTTCCACTTATATTAGTTATGTATTCATAAAGGTTGAAAATTTTAAGGTTAAGATCTATGCTTATATTTTCAAAGCATGCCCCTTCAATATAACTATCATTTCCATATTTCCATTCAATATAATCCGATCCATTATTTTGACCAAGCATAATCCAATAGGTTCTGTTTTCAGTAAGGTTGAACTTATTTTCAAACCATATAGGTGTCCATGTAAAATTGCTGCTGTTAATATTGGTTATGTTAACCGATGCTAAAACTATGCCAGTCGGACTATTGTTGTAATCTTCTACGATTATTAGGCTAGTATTTATGTTGTTTCCAACTCTTTTAAGATTAAGATCTATCCTTTGGATTGTTATATTCTCAAAAATTCTTACGGATTGGCTTATGTTACTCTCATTATTTTTGATGCTTCCATTAACTGATTCTATTGAAACCATTTCTTTACTATCCTTCAAGAAATAATCAGTATAATTATAATTATAATAAACCTGTTTGTAAGGTGCTGATTGGTCATTGATTATGAAATTCAATATGTTTAAAATACTTGAAAAAATACTTCCTCTTTTAGGTGAGATTATATTGAAACCTACATCATCTTTCAATATGAAGCTAAAAGTGGTTGTATTATCAATGTGGTTTTGAGTGCCTGTTGTATCATTTTTAATAATTGTATCATTCACCCAAAAGTTAAAAGTGTATAGTCCTAAATTTGTAAGATTAGTAAGATTAACAGTGTATATATCTCCAGATTTTGTCCAATTCAATGATGTATTCTCATTATTATATGATAAAGATATGTTCACAAAGTCAACACCTGTTTGATCTGTTATCCTAAAATTAGCAATTATATCTTGGTCTTCATTATATTCAACTTCTGTATTATCATTCTCACCATTGCTTATGTTGACAAGTTCTATTTCTGGTGCTTCAAAATCAATTTGTTCTATAACTTCAAATACTAGGTCGTCTGTATCTCCAACATATTCTCCATATTGGCCATTATAACCACAAGTAACACTTGAATCAGCATTTCCATAAAACATGACAACTCTAAATGTATGGTTTCCAACATTTTCTAATGGCTTGAATAATTTTCTAGTTATTGGGGGTACTTCTTGTTTTTCAGTACCATCTCCTGGACATTTTCCACCAGCTATAAATTCCCAAGATGTATCGCTTTCAGTATTGTTTTTATAAAGCATATTATATGAATCAGTTCCCCATGAGCAAAGAAGTGATGTTGTAAATTCAACCTCGTCACCAACTCTCAAAGAACCATCAGTAACGTTATTAGGATAAGGATTAGATTCAATTCCTGTTAAATCCCTTCTGGAAATATCTAATATTGTTCCATAAATATATTCAACACTAAAATCGGGATTATCGGGGTCTGTATAATTTCCATCTATGCAACCATCAATGGTTATGCTAGATTCAAGATTTCCAGGGTCTGCTTCATCCCTTGAATCACATCTATAGTTCCCTCCTATAGGGTCATTACATTGGCATGTATCAATATTAGCTTCACAAAAAGGAACTGTATCATTTTCAAATGTTATGAAACCTGCAAGTCCAAAATTTGACATAGTTAAAACTAGGATAATTATTAATAATATTTTTACATTTGAAACTATTTTTGTACTAATAATCCACCACCTTTTTATTTAATTGGAGCTTGATTCCTCTTTTGAATCATTTGAACTTGTTTCTTTATTCTCGTCTTTTTTCATGAATCCAAATATCCCTTTTTTCTTAGGTTTTTCAGTTTTTGTTTCACTATTTTCACTACCATTGCTTTCTCCTTCCTTCTTCCCATTTTCTGAATTCATATTAACTTCGAACTTATCTGCAACTTTTTGTTTTATCCTATTGAAATCATTTAACATGTTATCTTTTGTCTGCTTGCTTCTCTCATCCAATAAGTTCAATATGTTAGTAGTATGCTTTTCAAACTGGTTGAACTTATCAAGAAGCTTCTCAAATTCTTTCTTGTCCTCTTTTACCTCAAGTTTGACTTTCATCTTATCAAAATCTGATTCGAGTCTTTTGATACCTCTATTAGCATCTTTTACTATATTGTTGAAATTTTCAAAATCAGTGAATTTCTTATTGAATTCTATAAATATTGTATCAATCCTATCTGCATGACGTTTGGCATTCGCTTCAACCTTCTTGATTTCCATAAGTTCCTTTTTAACTTCTTCATTCAGCTTTTCAACCTGTTCAATGCCCTTATAGAAATTCATCTGCTGTCGCATCTCTTTCAATGACCTCATGATGTCTTTCATTATCGCATCATTGCTGTCAATATTCGCTTTCAATCCTTCAACTTTCCCTTCAACCTTTCTTACATCAATCATAAGCTTTTCAGGCTGAACACTAGAAACAAGATCTGCAGCTCTAGTAGCTTTAACCTCAACGTTACCCATGGACTTGTTTGAATCCATGATCATACCACGAAGTTCTCCAATCTGTTCGCTTATCCTACTAAAACGTTCACTATTGGATTTCCTAATTTCAGCAAAACCATCAATTTGAGCTTTGATACGAGTAAGCTCCATATCCATTTTAGGATTACCACTATCTACATTTCCAGCCTTTGGTTTATCTTCTCCGCTTTCTGTATCCTCTTCTTGTTCTGCTTTATTTTTGCCAAATAGCATTTTTCACCTCTTATAAACATAAAATTATTTTTGATTCAATCGTATTTTATTTCACCTATAAAATAAATCGCTTTACAATTTATGATTGGAGAAATATCTTTAATCTTCATCTTTTATCTCTCCAATGTAATGCACACCTTGTTTTTTCAATCTTTGATCTATCTCTTTTTTCACATTGATTATCTCTTGATTTCTTGCCTCTTGAATCTCTTTTTTGATATTTTCAGATTCAGATCTCAATCTTCCAAGCTCAAATATGTCTTCTGATTTTCTCAAATACAATAATTTTGATTTGAGACTTCGATACATATATTCAGCAATCAAGGGATCTCTTCCACTTTTTCTAACTTCTATTATTTCTTGATAAAGAGTCTCTAGATCTGATGCGAAATCATCAACTTCATCATTGAATTCAGCAATCTTTTTTTTCTGTTCTTCATCATACAATGTTTTCGGATCCATTTTCATAATAATCAAGCATTAAGACTTGCTAGATGCTTTTTTGCAACCTCATTATTCATATCTAATTGTAGTACTTTCTTGAAATTATCAATAGATTCATTTTTCTTGTTCAAGATCTCTTGAACCGTCGCAAGATAAGTCAATACCTTAACATTTTTTGGGGTTATGTTTAAAGTTTCAATATATTTTTTTTCTGCATTTTCATAATCTTGCTTCTTATGATATGCGAGTGCTAATGCAAATTTAAGGTTTGGATTATTTAATAACATTTTTTCTGCTTCATTTAAATAACCAATTTTTTCATCGTTTGTTTCAAGCATCTGGTATTTTGCTTTAATATGTGCCCAGTCAACTGGCTCATCTGTATTTGAAATATTAGCTTGATTTTGTTGCAGTGTTGTAGGTTGGGGTGTATCGGCGCCTTCTTGAACCGAATTTTTAAGCTGTCTTGCTTTTTCTTCATCGCTTATTTCAGCCGTGTTTGATTGAGCTGGTGCTGATGCAGTAGGTACTTGTGATGTTGGGGTTGGTGGCACAGTTGGGGTTGGTTTAGCTGGTATTTGTGATGTTGGGGTTGGAGCTGGTTGTGCAGGTGCTTGAGGTGTTGGTGCTGCTGATTGTGCTTTAGGTTGTGTTGCAGGTGTAGGGATATCCTTAACTTTGCTTGGGTTTTTAATCTCATGATCTATTGCACCCATTAATTCATCATGATCAAGTATAGGTCTTATTTTATCACCTAACTCCTTAGACCCAAGAGTGTTAGTGATCCAATCTGCAAGATCATTCTTTTCTTTAGTAATGCTTTTTTCAAATTCAGGCTGTCCTATCGCAGGCAATACATCAATCAATTCCTTTAAATCAGTCACTTGTTGACCATTAGCAAATGTAAAAGCATCTTGAAAACTTGTTTTTAGATCTAATGTGGTCTTCTCTTTTGGTTTTTCAGAATCTCCACTTTCTTCTTTTGGAGCATTTTTCTTTTCTTCAGCATCAGCTTTTGCTTTCTCAGCTTTTGCTTTCTCAAGCTCTGCTGCAAGTTCTGCATCACTAACAAGCTTTATCTCATATTTTTTAGGTGATGCTCCAACCTTATCCCATAATTTCTGTATACGTGGTTTTAATCCTTCAAGATAGATGTCCACCATGTTGAAATTACCACTTTTTACCTTATCAAGAGAGAGTTTTAGCTCAAGCTTAAGATCAAAAACATCCTGTCCATGTTCTTCCTCTAATTGTTTCAATTCATAATCTAATTGATCAACCATCCCATTATATTCATTATATTTTTCAATGTCCTCATCACTAAGACGTTCAACGCTGTGACGAAGCGGTTTGAAAGCTATAAAATAAGGACGACCTCTATTATATGCAGGATTCTCAACCATACCACTACCAACAGTAGCTTTTACTAACGATTGGAGTATATCTTTCCCATACTTGGTTGCAATCCTATCAAGATCTCCCTCATCTCTAGTTCTCATCTGAACCTCTGTGTTTATGTTAGCTTTGATCTCACCCATAAAATCGCCAAGAACCTGACTTATAAGCATTATACCTATTCCCCATTTCCTAAATTCCCTACAACCTCTTTCAATCTGTAGGAAACCTGCACCGCTACCACCAAATTTAGGTAAAATTCTGTGAATCTCATCAAAAACTATCATAAGTCTTAATTCAGGACTTTCATCAAAATTTCCATGGAAAACTTCCTTTATTGCATTAGCTACATAAACATCCATATCTTTAGGATCAAGTTTATGACAACAAAAAACCTGTATCTCTCCAGGCTTCATATATTTTTTTATATCGATCAATTCTTTAGCATCAAGAATCATCCTTATATTTCCATTGAATGCTTTAGCATCAGTTTTAGGATTCATACCAAATTTAGGGTAAAGATCAAGTAATGGCTTTGCTTTCATCTTCCTTAAAAAACCAGTCCATTGGGCTGTAGGATCAAAAACTATGACTGCTACATCTTTTAACAGCATCTCTTCGATGATACCTTGTGCACTAAATGACTTACCACCTCCAGTACTACCTGCAACAATTGTGTGGACTTTAAAATTTTCCAAATTGAAATAAGCTTTATGATCTGTCTCAGCAATTTTTCCAACATAAACATTTCTAGGTCCAGGTTTTGGAAGCTCGCTATACTCTACTTTGATATGGAATTTTTTCTTTGACTGGATATCTCTATAGATAAGCCATCCTATAAGTATAAGTAATAATAGTATTCCAAAAGCTGCGAAGAGATACCAAAGTGGGAACTTTCCAAACACCATGTAATTATAGAATCTAAGCCTAAGCTCGAAATTTTCAGATACAAGTGAGCTAAATTCAAGATAATTAGCTCTAACTCGAACTATATAATCTCCTGGTTGAAGTGTTTTATCCAATGGGACAACTTTTTGTATGTCAAATGATGTTGTAAGCCCTACATTTTCTGTAGATGCCCAAATAACATTATTTTTAGAATCATAAACTGTAAATACAAGGTTTACAGGGAATGTCTGATCCATCACTAGATTTTGAAGATGCAGGTTAAATTTCAATCTATCTCCTGGATGAAGAACATTATCGAAAAGATCAAGATCAATCTGTAAAGCTTGGATAGTTAAAAGATCTTTATCAGTAACTTCCACCCATACAGGAATCTTTTCATTAAGGCTTCCTTCAATGCTTATATTACCTTCATATATTCCTAGTTTATTTATACCAAAAAAGGTCATGTTAAGGTCTTGACTTTGTTTAGGATTAAGGATCATTTGGTCTATTTTAAGATCTATTATTTCACTAATATTACCTTCTAGTTTGAAGGTTAATTGACTGGGTGCTGTCTTAAAACTGATAAGTTCAATGCTTTCTTCAAAGAAGTTACCTATTCTAAGACGTTTTTTTATTTTAGGTATGGAGATTACAAATTCTTGACCTTCAATGTTTGGCTTTTCAATGTAGGGTCCAATGCCTGTCCCTATACCATCTCCATTTCCATCTCCATCTCCATTTCCATCTCCATTCCCTGTGCCGCTACCATAACCTGTGCCTATGCCATCACTTATACCTGGTCCAATATCAACGCCTGGTCCGATATCAGTTGCATTTGAAATGATTCCTGGTTGAAGTATGATGTTGTGGTATGTGGTATTTCCAGCAGTTATGTTAACTTGGGCCCAATAAGTTGTATAGTTATCTTTTGTAGCTACAAGCATATGGATGCCTTCTCCAACCTGAAGAAGATACTCATGATTTGCTAAAGTGCTTGTATAGTTCTTATCCACAATCATCACCAAAACATCGCTTAATGGATTTCCTTGATCATCAGATATATTTCCTGTAATGTTTCCATATCCTCCAAAAGTACCTATTCCTGCTGGACAATCATCAGTTGGGTCTGTCCAGAAATGATAAGTTTCTTGGCTTCCATTTTTTATAGGAAGCAATATTTGGAAATTAGTGACCTTATTATTGAAACCTCTAATGAAATCTTGGATATTTGTAGCAAAAACTAGATTACCATATGAATCTTTAAGTATTGCTGTATTGAATTTATTTGGGCTATCTGGATTATAAAATTCATATGTAAATGTTGAAGGGGGATTCAATACGTTTCCTCCAGCAGCAATAGTTGAAACTTGTTTGAAAGTGTTATTTGCAGACATAAATGCTCCATATGTATCAAATGGATCAATGTTGAGATATGAATCAATATCTGCAGCTGTTGCTGGAGTGAGACTATTAAAATCTATCTCGCTTTCAAGAACTGTACTTGCATATACTTCATGGGCTGGTTTGTCAGGATCAAGACATTTGAAAAGTAGGTTTTTATCCTTGATTTCATTACCATTCAAGGTTTCAGATTGATTCTCATTATATTGGGGAACAATAACTGCAACTCCATAAACACCAGACCAATAAATTGCAGGCTCATTATATATTATCTCAATCTCATTTATAGTACCTGCTTGAGTATTCACATCAACAACATAACCTATAAATTCATTAACAGTGAAAATTCCAATTATTGAGAAAAATAAGATTACTGCAATCAAGATCTGCCTATGAATTATATCTGGGCTACTTATCTTTCTCATCTTTTTCCCTCAATAGATGGTGAAAATTTATTTCTTAGATCTGCTGATAGTTTTGGTAAAATGTTATCCAAAATGCTTTTGTTGTTCTGTTCAATATTCTTTTTGATAAAGTCCTCATTCAAGATCTCTACCAATTTTATTATAGGTTCATAAATTTTAGATTTAACATTATTATCTAGTTTTTCGTAACTCATCCGGATTTCTTTATAAATCAATACTGCTTTACTATAATCTTTAGCATCAAGGTAATCAAGACAATCATTGATAAGCATATTCATCTGGTGGAAATCTTTTTTTGCTTTTCCAAAATTTAATTTCTTATGTATATCAAAATAGAATAAAAGTCTAATCGATATCAATATTAAAAAAATGCTTATTAGCATAATTGATTTTATACTATCTTTAGAATTAAGGTTGAATATGAAATAACCTGTAGGTGTTCTACTTGGTAAAGATTCATCAACTAACATGGTCCAAGGTTTAAAATCTTCTTTATTTGATCTTAAAGGTATAATATATGCAATCTCATCAAGATCGCTATCCATTTCAAACATGTGTTCCCCCAGATTTTTACTTTCTGTTATAAATTCTACCTCTTCTGACAAATATTCTGGTATGAATTCAATAAGCTTCTGGCTTGATGAAGAGCCATTAATATTCAATTTCTTTATTATTAGTGTTTTCTTTTCAATATCTCCATCAAGATAGGTTACCTCAATATCATATATTTTTAATATGATGTTCTGGTATGATTGCAATCCATAATTTTTCTCGGCAAGTTTTTCAAATTCTTTATCGGTTAAAGTTTTATTAATAGATTTCAAAAATGGTTCAAGTACATTTTTTACATCATTTAATTCGGGATAATCTATTATTTCCTTATCATTTAATATATTCAAAGTCAATATTGTTTTTTCTTTATGATCATCAAGATTATTATCTAATTCTTCTATTTCAATTTCAAAATCTCTATTGTCACAGGATGTGCCTATACAATCTTCATTTAGAAGACTATACATCCTTTGATCATAATTTGCAAAATCTTTTTTTGCAACCTGCAATGCTTCCTTAATATGCAATGCATCATAAACTTTACTTGTAGCAATATCAAGAGTTTTTATATTGATAAGTTCCAATTCAATAATATCTAAATATTCTTTGCTTTCATCAGATTTAGAAGAATCAATTTTTACATATCTTATGTTTCCAATATCACTATATGCGCTATTTTTTTCAGAATCAATACATTCTATCTTATAATATGTTTCATCAGATTCAATACCTGTTAATTTGAATTCTCCAATATCTGTGATTGATTCTTGAGTCTCTTTCTCGTTCCACCATTCGCTTCCATCCTCATTTATGAATAAAGTACAGGAAACCTTTGAGCTATCATCTACTCTGTATCCTATAATTGCATCTCCTGAATCAGTATCTATTGAACTTTTAGAAAGTGTAATCTTTGGAGCTGTAGTATCAGTTGTTTTTATCCTTATATCGATACTTTGATCCTCATCAATATCTTTCGACATCTCAAAAAGTTCATAACCAGCTTTATATGCAAAGATAATCTTTTCACCTTCAACAAGACTTAGCTTGATAATTCCATTGCTTCCAGTAGTCCCAGATACATCATCGGCACTTATTTCCACGCCTTTGATCAAATTACCTTCAAGATCTTTGACAACAAAAGTTACATCATATAACTCATCAACATCAACATCGATTGTTTTAGTCTTGGTATTTCCTTGACTATCTCTTATTGTAAGTATAACATCGTAGTTTCCTCCATCAGAATAAGTGTGTGTGATTGAGCTTCCCGTTTTTACATTTCCATCATCCAGATTCCAAGAATATGTGTATGGAGCAACACCTCCACTAGCACTTGCTTCAATCTCAAGCTCTTCACCGATAATAAGGTCTTTATCACCTTCAATATTGGTTCTTATGGAATTTGATATGGTAAATGTGGCATTCGCTTCCTCAAAATATTCACCTTTTGAAAGCTTTACTTTTATCGTATAATCTCCGATTTTTGAGGTTGTTAATATAGAATCTATTATTGGCATTTCCTGTTCAATATAATTTGCTTGGTAATCATAATAATTGTTTGGAGATTCTAGATCTATCGTTACATTTGAATTAGGGGTTCCGGTTATTATGTAGCTTACTTCTTCACCAATATCATATTCTGATTTTGATATAGATATTGATACTTCAAGGTTATCAAGTGTTGCAGGATTGCAATCATCATCTATATTATTATATAATACTTCTGTGGTGTTTGGATTTATCAAGCCTTCTTCATCATTGCAATCTCCTATGATGCTTTGTTCATAATAATTTTCAGGCAGCGTTCCATTTGTACATACTGTAAATTCTCCAATAGCAAATCCATCACCATCAACATCTAGATAACCAGTCATGTTGGTGAATATGTTTGGATTTGAATCATCACAATCAATAGCGAAATTATATGAGTCATTATCAAAGTCAAGTGTTAGATTTGTTCCGGTGGTTTCATTTGTCTCATTTTCAGCAAATGTAAAACCTGAAAACATTATCAGAATCAGAATTAAAGATGATATTGATAATATGGAATTGTTTCTTTTTATTTTTCGATTATTGGAGTTATTCATTTTTTATCTCCTCCAATAAGTTCTTTAGCTCATTTATCATACGAGTTCTATTTTCTTTGTTCTGGTTCGTCAGTTCCTTTTTTATCTCGTCTCTAAATTGATTTAATTCATACTCATAAGGGTCAAGACTTCTTTGATAATTTTGCTTTATTACGAAACGTAATTCTTCAGATAGATCCATGAAATGATTGTTTTTTGCAGTCTGCCTTAGTTCATCAATAAGTGATTTTGGCATTCTAACACTAATCATTCCAGTTTCCATTCTTAGTTATTCTCCACCAAATATTTTCTGCTAAACTCACGTAAAGCTTCAGAACGAGTTTTGTATATTCCCTTTTCTACGAGGGTATCGAGCCATTTGATGTGCTCCTTTGGTAATCTAAGATTTACTATTTCGCTTTTACTCATTTTACGGCCGTGTATGTCAAATATATTATATTTGAATTATTTATGTATTACAATTGTAATACAATTAGTATTTAAATCTTTCTGTGGGTTTTCACAGGTCAATAGTTTATTTTGTATATTGTTTGTAATACATT
>PKTL01000073.1 GCA_002867475.1 Candidatus Woesearchaeota archaeon | reverse complement strand
ATTCTAAAGAGATTAGATCAGCAGATGAAGAGATAAAAGATATGATGGATAAAGAATCTGAGATTGGGTCTTATGAAAAAGATCCTTCATTAGATAATAAGAAATCTGCAAAAAATGATAAGGATTTAGCTCCTGATAAATTTTATCTTTGTGCTTTTTATCTAGATAATTTTTCACAATTCAAAGATTTGAAAGAAGTTGTAGAAAAAATAGTTGTTCATCCTGAAAAAATAAGTAATTTAATTGATGAAAAAGAAGTTGAAAAAATCATTGATGAAAAATCAGAACGTAATGGGAATTATCCTTTGAAAGAGTCAGAAGTTAATCATATAATAAAACATTTTGATGATAAAGCAGATCATTTCAAATATATCTGCTTAGGATTTGTTTCAGAATACTTTTATGACAATTATAAAGATGAAGGTTATTATGAAGCTTTTGGACTAACTCCTTTCATGTTTGGTGCTGTAATAAATAATAAGGCAATCAATAAAGAAGGTCTTTTGCTTTTGACAGTAGATGAAAATGGTAAAGTTGCTGATGAAGCAATGCAGACATTAAATGTAATAAAATCTAATGATAATTATGATATAATAAAACTGAATAAAAAATTAGGTTTGACAGAAGAAGAGAAAAAAGAAGCAGAAGAAGTAAGAGAAGCAGTTGAGAATTCAGAACCAAGCGAAGAAGGAAGACAAGTAGAAGAAGCAATCCAAAAACGGGAAGAAGGAAATGAACCATCACCTGAAGAAACGAAGCAGGAAGTAAAAGTTCTTGATAATAAATTAAATGAAATCGAAGCAAAATTCAATCAAAAGTTAAAAGTAGATTATGCTAAAAAAGAATATAAAAATATTAATGCTTGGATAGAAGATATAATAAAAATTTTAGGTGAAACTGATAGTAATCAAACTTTTAAAATAAATGATTCAATGAAAAATGTATTAGAATTCATATCGAAATTTAAAAAAATAGTTGAGGGTATAAATAATGAATATTTAACTAAAAAAAATCATTTTTTTAATAGGGGTGCTTTTTCTGGACAATCAGATGAAATAAAGCAATTAGCATCAAAATTTCCAGTTGTTAATGATTTTATAAAAGAAACAAATTATTTTTTAAAAGTAATGGATGAAATGAATGAAGAGTATAAAGATAAAAAAATAAGTGATGTAAATCTTGGTAAATTTAAGGAAAGTTTTACATTATTATCAAATTCTTTTAATTCATTTATGCATAATGAAGCTAGATTACATGGTTTTTTAAAGAATGAATTACCAAAACATATGAAAAAAGAAATCAAAGATAATCTTGAATTTTATTATAATTATTTTAATATAGGTTTGAAAAAACTTTTCATATTTGAAAAATATTTCAGTAAAGAATATGATGGATTGATTAGAAGACTTAATTTGAAATATCAGGTAGGTATTAGACTTTGTAATGAAGCACATTCAGATATTTACACTCATTCAGGTTCTGATAATTATAGAAGGAAACTTGATGAAACTTATAAAGATGTAAAAATAATTGAGGCAGGATTAAATGAACAGATTGAGTTAATCAGTAAAAATGCAAATAATCCAACTTATTCTAATTTGATTACAGAACTAAAAAAATATGAACAAGAATTAGGGAATAAGGCATCACTTAAGTTTGGTTGATAACAAATAATTATATAAATGATTAACTACATTAAAATGATAAATAAAAAAGAATTATGTTGATGGTGATTGAATGGTATTAGAAAATAAAGCATTAAACTTGCAAACCATGCTCAAAAGCTCAAAGAGGCTTGCAAAGATAATAAAAAAAGATGAAAAAGCGGTTTCAAAAGATATTGAATTAGTAGAGCATCTCTATAAGGATCTAGAAGAGACAGCTATTCCTGAAGGAGATACTGATCTTACAGAACAAGATATCAAGAAATTTTTGCATATATTGCTTCATGGCTTTGAGAAAGATTTTGAGATAGAAAAATTTATAGAAGCATATCTTGGAAGAGTGGAAGATGATATTTCAGATGTTGAGAAAGATATAGTCAAAGATGGGAAAGATGTTGATGGACTGAAAATCAATGTTTCACCTGAACTTCTTAAAGGAACATTAAGAAACTATTCAGAATTTGGATTCAACAAAGTATCAAGTGTGGATGAATTCAAGAAAAAGCTAAAGGATTCTCTTAAGCTTATATTTGATAAGGAAGAAGAGCTCAAAAAAGCAATAGACACAGAATTGAGCCAATTAGCAGTTCTTGCAAGGCAGCAAAGCAGAGAAAAGAAGACTTTGAATCAGCAATTATTTACTTTATTGAAGGATTTTAAGGCTAAATCAGAAGCAAGGGCGTTACGAAGACAAGCAAACCAGGAAGATAAGGCTGTTGATGAGATCGAAAGCGATCTTAAGGAAGTAGATAAACTTCTTGGAAAAAATATAAGTTCTGCTGATAATCTAAAAAAATTATGTGATCTTATTGTTGGTCTTGTTCCAAAAATAAAAGACGAATCAAAATTGATAAAAGACATCATAGATGAAAGCCTTTTCATATTCAAGTTTGCAGTATATCTTTTCTTTAAGCTTGATGGTGAGACTGAAAAGCTTGAAGGTGTTTTTAGTGATATAATCTCTAAAGGTTTTGATGAAGAAAAAGGTAGAGTGTTAAGCGAAGAGCTTTCTAAGCTTAAGAATTGGAGAGATTCACAGATAGTTCATATAAGGAGATTATCTAGGCAAGCAGCTTAGATTTCTTTTAATTTTTTTCTCTTAAATTTTTTAATAATTTTATTATTTAATATTTTATTCCCAAATAGAAATCTTTATAAAGGTATTACACAATATATAACTTAAGATATTATATTAAATATTACATATTTAATATCTCTGTGCACGAGAAACATGAAATTCCCAACAAAGCTTTGGAAAAGAAGCCAGAAAAGCTTCGCAACCACAATACCTCACATAGTTCTACTTGGTTTAGACGAAGAAAAAGACAATGAAGTCGTCTGGGAATACAATGAAAAACTGAAGAAATGGACTGTTGAGATCAAAAGAGGTGGGAAACGATGAGCTATTTCCCTAGTCCTGGAGACTCAATGAAGATTATCGAGCCAGGATTCAAGATAATACTTGGTTGGATCCAAAATGATTATGTAAGAACTTTTGTAATGATAGTTCTATTATCTGTCTTTTTGATAAGGCTTATTCAAGCATCATTATCAAAGACTCCTTTAGCAAGCAACGCAAACAAGATCGCAGTGCCTTTAGGGCTTATAGCAACACTTGGAGCCGTTTACAAGTTCAAAACATCCCTTGACCAATTTTCTTGGTTGATATTTGTAGTTGCAATGATTGCATTAATAGCTCCTTACATAAAGAAGCTTGGTTTTTCAGGATTTTGGTCAAGGCAAGGTAAATATGGAGATTATAGTAATGAAAGAAGAACTATTAGGCGTGATAGAAGAACTGTAAATGATGAACGTCATGAACAAAGAAGAGCAGAAAGAGAAACCAGAAGAGAAGCAAATCGTACAGAAGATGAAAATGATAGTGTAAGATCTATAACAAACACACCTGATGAGAGTAGAATATTGGAAGAACTTCAAAGAGCTTTAAGGGAGAGTGGCAGACAATGAGCGAAAACCAAACTGATAAGCTTCTAGAACAAAAAAGCAAGGCAATTAAAGGTTTGAAAGAAATCTATTCACGTAATCTTAAAGACATATCAAAATTAGAACATGAGTATTCAGAAGAGATAAAAGATATAAGAAAAGAAAATGAGGATTACTCAGATGAAAGATCACTTGTCGAAAATGAGATAAAAGATTTTCTCGGGTTAGAAAGAAAAGAAAACTCTGTAACTATACATGATGATTATGAAGGTAAAAGATTAAAGATCTATAAAGAACTTGAAAGATATGACAAGTATCACTTAGCCTATATCAATGAGTTACATAAGATAAATAATATTATTATTGATGAGATAAAAAACTTGTTCAATCATGCAAATACATTAAAAAGTTATATCTCAAGGATGGACCATATATCAGATATATCTGATTTCATCAAGCAAGCAAAAATGATAGTTGAAGTAAAGGGAAGGATGAGAAAAGCAGACGAATCTATATTTGATACAAAAAAAAGAATGATCAAAAAGAAAAAAGAGATCCAACATACAATCGATAAGATAATATCCATGAAGAAAAAGATGATAAAAAAAGAGCTTCATGACATAAAAAAAGGTGAAAACCAAATAGATGAATATAAGGAAGAGATGGCTGATGCTGCATAACATTTATAAATGACAAAATCAATAAAAAAAGATAGAGGTGTAAAATGGCTTTAGATGAACCAAACAATTGGATATCCTTGTTTCTAGGATTCTTGCTAACAGCACTGGGAATTTTACCTATGCTTAATGGTATTGGAGTGATTCCATTTGGACTACCAAGTTTCATGTCCGGATTTTGGGGATCAATAATATCCTTGATAGTATTTGCAGGTGTAGGAGCATATCTACTCATAGATTCATTCTTTGAGGATGATGCGATATTCTGGATAACTTTTGTGATGAGTATAATAATCTTGCTTGTAGGAGTATTAGGGATATTAGGCAATTTTGGCGTGCTTGCAATAGCAGTACCGCAATTAGCATTAATATATCAATTAATATTTTTGATTGAAGGAATACTTTTGATAATAGCAGCATTCGCAATGAACTAAAATAAGAATTAAGGTTTTTTAAATGGGAGAAGAAAATACTCAACCTTCAAAAAAAGGGGGTGGGGTTTTTCCACTTTTTCCTCTTCTTAAAATAATATTCTCTGCATATCTTATAATTCTTGGTCTTGGGGTGAATCTTCCATATCTAGAAAACATCCCCTCAAGATTCATATTTTTTATCTCTGCAGGTATAATAATTCTTGGAATATTTCCTAGTGGTAATGTTAAAAAATTTAGAAAAAAACTAGCTCGAGAGCTAGAAAAATAAGTTATTTCTACGATAATAAAATCAAGTCTAGTTTATACTGACTTTCTTGCCTTTTGATTGTCCAGGCATACCTGTTTCGAAAAGAACTCTTAAAGCACCACTGTTACCATGAGCGCTTCTAACTTCGCCAGTCAATTCTTTTCCTGACTCAGTCTTAAAGACCACTTTCTTTCCGACAAGCTTGCTTGCATCTTCTCTACTTTTTAGAGAGTCAACAACTACAATCATCTGGTTATCGTACTGGGTGTGTCTACCCGATCTGAAGTTTACAATTGTACCTTCCATAAATGGATAGGAACCGTGATTCATTTATAAAGATTACTAATGTAGATTAGAGTAAAAAATAGATTATAACGGGTAACATAAGGCACCCCATAGCATGGCTTCTACTGACATTATTCAATGGTGCAAGAAGCCCAGCAAAACTAGCAGTGAAAAGAACAACAAGACCAACCCATCCGCTCAAAAAAATGGTTAACAAGAATATTAAAAATATTATTGTGCTACTAAGAACCACATAATTTATGTTCTCCACAATATGGCTAAAAAACCTGGTTAAGATCTGAGCCCAAAAAAAGGATATAATACCTGCAAACAAGATACTAATCAAGATTATGATTATACTAGAAACATCTATCTCTATCAATTTACTAAGAGCAATGACACTACCATTTCTAGCCTTATCCAAGACATAAAAAGTAACCAGGGACAGTATCATATTCACAGTGTTTAATCCACCGATCAATACTAAGAATCCTTTGTCGCCAATCTTACCGCTGATCGACTGTGCTACAACAGCCCCTTGGGCTGGTCCTAGGCCTGGCATGAAACTTGTCAAGAAACCTGCAAAACCACTAGCACTCACAGCACGGACCAACACGCTTTTTTTCAGTTTTAATTTGGAAAAACGTTGCATTGGAATCTTGACCTTATCATTCAAACTAAGAATCAAACTACTCACACCAAAAAGTCCACTAAGAAGAGGAAATAAGGGGTTATTAAGGTTAGGAATATTCAAGATAATCAAACCCAGTATTCCACTATATAAAAAGATCAATCCTGCAGTTAATCTATTCTTCTCTCGAAATATCATATAGGTAACAACTATTACAAGCATCCAGCCAATCAAATTTTTTATTAAAGGATAAATGATGAATACTATATTAATAAGGATGGGGAAAAGAGCGATAGAAAATATTAATCCAAACAAGCTACCAATAAGAGTTAGATGAACAGCTCCAAAGCCAAACCCACGAAGAAGAAGCTTGTGTCCAGGAAGAACTCCAAGTGCTTGATCTGCATCTGGACATCCAAGAAAAATGCTTGGAATACTATCAAGAAATGTGTGTGTAACACTCATGCTCATGACAAACACACCTAAAGATAGTCCATCAACAAATTCTAATAAGTAAGCCGAAAAGCTAACAATAAGAACACTTAATAGATTTATATGTATTCCAGGAATAAGGCCTGTAACAGTCCCAGCAAGTATTCCAAGAGCACAAAGCAATAAATATTCAATCATAAATTGAATAAATAAAAATAAAGTTTAAAATTATTTCTTTTTTACTATTTTACTAGAAACTTTTTTAATCGAACTTTTTTTAGGAATTGTTTTTTTCTTTGCAACTTTTTTATTTACAGAAGGCTTTTTATCAGCATCTTTTTTAGTTTTTTCTGCTTTGGTCTTTACTTCCTTTTTAGAAACAGCTTTCTTTTTACTAACTTTTTTCTTTTGTATTATTTTTTTAGTCGGAGTTTTTTTTGAAGCTGTTTTCTTTACAACTTTTTTCTTTTCTTTTTCTTTAGGTTTAATGCTTTCCTTTTCGATTTTGTTCTCTTCTTCGACAATCCTTTTCTCAATCTTTTCGATCTTTTTGATAGTATTTTTTTCCATTACGCTGATCTTTTCGCTGTTCATCTTCAGATCATCAAGCCTTTCTTTTAAGTTCTTTACAAGGTCATCGTAAGCTTTTTCACGCTTCATAATCTCTGACCTTAAGATTTCAAGATCTCGTTTTTCTTTAACTATCTCCATCTCTTTAGTAAGAATATCTTCTCTGTAAAGGCTAAGCTGCCTTTCATAGCCTTGAAGGTCAAGCTCTTTTTTCTCTAATGTTAGGCTGTGCTCCATCAAGCTTTTATCAAGGTGGACTAGTTCTTGCTTTTTTAGGCTAAGGATTTCATCTGTCTTTTTCATAAGCTCTTTTTCAGTATCTAATTCTGCTTCTCGTTTATCAAGTTCTTTTCCTTTCTTTTTCATAGAAACTTCTTTTTTATCAAGCTGTTTTTCACGTGTTTCAAGCTCTTTAGAGATCTTTCTCACATTTTCATCTTCAGATTTTTTCCCTTTTTCTTCAATTTTCTTGAAATGGTCTTCTCTTTCTCTTTCAAGAATTGCTCCAAGTTCAGGTTCATTGACCTTATATCCTGCATCTTTCATTTGCTCAATAAGATAGACCCAGTCATCATGGTTCCATGAATATTCTGTATCTTTAAAGAATTCATTGATTATTGCGAAAAAATCTTTCTTTTTCAAATGTTCCACCCCTTTAATAAGAGGTTATCCTGTTTATTTATTTAAAAAGTTTTCGTATAGTGTGTAATCTTTATAGAAGTTTTTTCCTTATATCGCTAACCGCATTTTTTCCACCACGTCTGCTGTCGCTTCCAGTTTTTGGTAATGTATATTGTATATTTTCACTACCTTTTACATAAATTGTTTCATGGCCTTTATTGTGTCCAAATTCAAATCCTAAGGCTCTTAATTTTGATTTGTCACTTTTGTTCAAGTCTCTTTCACTACTTATTATTTTTTTAACTTCATCAAATATCTTTTCAGCTTTTCCTGTTAAATGATTTGCTTCTACTATATTATTTATCATCACTGATTTTCTTGAGTCGGGATCATAGCTTTGTTGATAGTCGATTAATGCTTTTATTATGGTGTCTCCTATCTCTCCGGTATATAGTTCTCTTGTTTCTGGGATTGTTAGATGTGCGTATCCACTTTTATTATTTTTAGCTGTTTCATTTCCATAGGCTTCTTTTGCAATATCGCTGATTTCTTTACTATGTCTTATTTCCATCTCTCGGATTGTTCTTTGCAATGTTTTGATTTCTTCTGAAGCCATTGTTAATGTTTCTTGCATAACTTTATCATCGCCTACTTTTTCAACTAAATCTTCTATTCTTTTTGCATTGATACGATTTTCAATAGCTGAATACTTGAGGTCTTCTGGAATCCAAAGCTTTGTTGATTCATTTCTCATATAATTATATAATTGCCAAGCATTATCTAGGTTATCAGGATTTATTCTAAGAGTTGCTCCAGATGGCCAATATATACCAATATTTCCCAGATATACATTTTTTCCGTTGGTCTTTTCTTTTAGCTTAAATGAGAAGTTTCGTGAAGGTTCAGCTATGACATGAGCTAAACCTAACATCTGGTTATGTAGGGCTCCTGGACTAATAATTATTTTAGGTTTTGAGTTGTCATTATACTCGCTAAGATATATGACTGGGAGTTTGTTACCTGCTTTACCATTAATTATTTCAGCTACTTGGTCTGTTTCTCTTTCGATATCTTCGCCTAATTCGATTGGTTTTTTTAATATAGGTATGTTTCCATCATATCCGCAACCTACAAATCTAAATATGTTTTCTATAATAAGTGGTTTTTTAGGCATAATATTTTCACCAAGACTTCCACTTTCGAGATGCACAGAATTTATTATTGAAACATCAAACTTTTCAGAATCTTGATATGTAACTATTTCAGTTTCCCAAGATTTTCCTTCGCACATCTGTCCAATTTTTCCACCCCATATATGGGTTTCATCGTCTTGAAACATTATCGATTCTAAACTTATGTCTGTATCTTTAAAGCAAAGTCCTTGATCAAGTTCTGCAAGATCTAGGTAATCAAAAGGAATATGTGGGCTTTTCGCAATCCATTTTTTTACTTCATCAACAACATGAAGAATTTTTTTGTTCTTGTTTAATGGAAAATAGGCTGCTATAGTTTTTACCATTTTTCTTGGTAAGAAGAAGTTATTTATAAATATTTTTATTGTTACTACCAACAAGTAAATAAAAACGAAAGGTTTATATAGTATTGAGTTATAAAAATCTATAAAAAAAGAGGATTTAAACAAAAATGATAGTGTCTTACAAAGATTATGTCGAACTTATAAGTGATCTAGAAGAAGTTTATGGTGAAATTACAAAATGATGCACGCAATTATAAGTGATACACATAGTCCTCAAACAATAAATAAGGCTTTTGATCACTTAAAAGAATTATTAGCAAGGCATCCTGATATGGATTCAGTAGTAATAAATGGGGATCTTCTTGGCATCTTTAGCATGGATAAAAGCAGTATCCATAAAGAAAAGCCAATAACAGAAAAAGATATTGACATTTATCTAAAAGAAGCAGCACCAAATTTCTATAAAAATCATAAAAATAATGAATTGACTGAAGACAGCGTTGTAGAATACATTGATGAAAGGTATGATCAGATAATCCAAACATTAAAAAAATTTTCAAGCATTAAAAAAACAATATTTAATCTTGGAAATCACGAATCAAAACATCATTTTTTAGTGTTTCAAGAACTAGCATTTTTAACGAATAAAGAGATTCCAAGGATTCCTGATGAAAGGCTTGATGCATGTTTTAAACTGTTTGAGTCAAAACTAGAAGAACTGGAAAAAACAAACGATTTCAATCACATTTCAAATGGGCATTTAATAGATAATGGAACGATAATACTTGGAATTCCTGGAATGAGTCATGCAACAGAAGGAAACGATCCTCATTCAAAGATTCAAGAGGGCCATACTAGAAATCTCATCAATAATATGGTTCCAGACCTAAAAGATGCTCATTCGATTGTAATATATAATCACACTCAAGGAAATTATGATAAAAATACTGGGCGGTACAAGCCTGCATCAGAATCAGTAAATAAATTACTTACAAATCTTCCAAGTAATATAAATCAAAAAATATTTGTTCAAAGCCACAATCACTGGGCACACACCCAATTCATAAAAGAAAACGACACTCATTTCATACTAAACAACGCGGGGCTTCATGATGGGATATTCAATTTGATATCCTTCAACAGTTTGGGTATTGAATGCTATGATGTTGATCCAAACACAAAAAATACTACAAAATTAATGCTTTCAACACAGCAAAAAAATGTTGAGAGCGATGTAGAACTGATTAGCAGATTCTATCCAGATCCAAACATTGTTCTAGCAAGAAAAGGCAACAAGCAAAAAGAGAATTTAAGTTCAAGTTTTGTTTCAAATGCAAAAAAAGAAGTAAAAACCGAGCAAAAAATAAATAAAGAAATATCAAAAAATATTAATCCCGAAAAAATAAAAGAAATAAAAATGAAGGTATTTGGAGTGTAACCAAATAAAATAAAATGAAATATGAAAACCTCTTACAAATTTTTGAAGATTATGATTTTAAAGAGAGATTGATGAATCTTGCAGGTATGACGCAAAAAAAAGGGAATGAATTTGTTTTTAGTGCTCATTCAGATATGCATCTAAGAGATCTTACTGTAAATCAATCAAAAGAAGGGGAAGAGGAGGGGGTAGAAGACACCATTTATAATACTGGTCAAGCTTTACATACTCCTAATAAGGGATATAATCTTTTATGGGTTCATTCTCATCCAAATATGCTTTTTTATCATCCTTCTCATGGTGATCTTGATTGTCATGAAGAAATTATAAGGCGTAATATGGTAAAATATGTATCGACATTACATTTAATGAATATGGCAGGTGATACGATTCCTGAAAATTATTGGGATAGAAAATTTAATCCTGTTGGTGTAATTGTGGTGAATCCCGAAAAAGCTCATGAGTTTAATGGGATTGTGTTCCAAAAAGTTGGAGATAAAACATTAAGAGATTACATGTGTCATATTCTTGACAGTGATGATGTTTGTGTAAGAGACTTTGAACGAAAGATTGAAACATTCACATATTCATTAGATAAAACAATACAAGCCATGGAAGACTCAGGCATGTATATTGCAAGCCCTCTTCATGTAAGAAAAGGAAGGATCCAAACTGAAGGAAGGGGTTACGAAAGATTCAGATTAGTATAATCAGATTCCATTATTTTTTCTTAATTCAAGCGTATCTCTATAAAGATTTAAAGGTGGTAATTCTAGATCTGTTTTGTTTTGAATTATGTTTGATGCGTGTCTTCTTTCGGCATGTTCACATATGTCTTTTATATTTCTTCCAGAAATTCCTTCTGAATTTTTAGCCAGGTATTCTAGATTTGTAGTGTCAAGATGTTTAGCGTACCCAGAAAAGATTGAATATCTTTCAGATTCATTTGGCAACGGGAAGTTGATGCTTAAATCAAACCTTGAAAGAAGTGCTGGATCCAGATCATTTTTCTTATTTGTTGCTCCAATTATCAATGTTCTGTCATCCTGTTCAAATCCATCAATGTGTCTTAATAGGACTGAGAGAACTCTTCTTGTCGCCTCATGAATATTATTATCACGTGATGTAGCAAGCGAATCTATTTCATCTAAGAATAATATTGATTGTCCTAGGTCTTTTGCTGCATGAAATATATATGCTAAGTTTCTTTCACTTTCACCATACCATTTTGTCATGATACTTTCTATAGGGACATAGATTAGGTGTGAATCAATGTCTCCAGCCATTATTCTTGCAGTGGTTGTTTTACCTGTTCCTGGTGGACCTTCAAAAAG
Source organism: Candidatus Woesearchaeota archaeon (assembly GCA_002867475.1). GTDB lineage: Archaea > Nanobdellota > Nanobdellia > Woesearchaeales > BM511 > BM511. The sequence goes on along the minus strand of PKTL01000073.1, from coordinate 11,731 downwards.
TATTGCTTTTGGTTTGTTTGATTCATAAACTCTTCTTGTTCCATTAGCTATCTTATCATAGATTTCTGGATTTTTTAAGCTTAATATTATTGTGTCTTGGATTTCTTGTTTTACTTCTTCATATCCTGAAAGGTAATCCCATCCAAATCTAGTGTCTGGTTCATATATTTCAATACCTAAAGATGCAAGTCTTTCTTGAGGTGTTGCTCTATGCTTTTCTTTAGCAAGAGGATTTCCAATTCTATATGTCTCAATAATTAATTCAATCTCGCTACTTGTAAAATCGCCTTGTTTTGTAAATTCAATACTTTTTTTATATTCATCCCAATGAAAATGTTTATGATTTGAAAAGCATATACTAAAATTTTTATTCATTTCTAGGTACAAGGTATCTGTTCCAAAATTTCTCAATTTTGGTTTATCATCAAATGTGTTGGATTTACTAACACTATTAAATAAAAGATCATAAAAATTAATATTTTCAGACAATCCAAATGAAACTGAAGATTTATTATTATCAATCTTAAATTTTGGGACTGGGAGTTTATCTTCATAATCTAAAGAATAATCTTTAATGCTTTTGTCTATTATGTCTTTTGATTGGTGATAATTTATCTTATCGGGATTATCAACACTGAATAAAGGAGTCGGTTCTTCAACATCTTTTAAAGTTTGATCTGAGGTTTCATCTTGATTAGAATCTTCAATTCTTGACTCTAGATCATTTTCTTTTTCATCTTGTAATTGTTTATCAGAATCTTCAGGTTTATTCTCTTTATCCTTTTTTCCAAATAGGTCTTTTATTCCCATATTGGAATCTGAAGTAAGTAGTTTTAACTTATAAACTTTACTAATTGTAACTACTATGAAATAATTATTTAAATGACTTAGATTTATAAGTAAAATCTATTTTTTTATATTTCATGTTCGAAGTAAAGCACGAAAGCGGCAAAGCAAGAAGCGGAATACTCTACACAGCTCATGGCAAGGTGAAAACTCCTTTCTTTATGCCTGTAGCAACTAAAGCTAGCGTTAAATCTGTAGAATCAGAAAAATTAGCCGAGATTGGTTATGAAGCGCTTATCTCAAACAGTTTTATTCTTAGCATGAATCCAAGCGTGAAAACAATCCAAGACTTGGGAGGTTTGCATAAGTTCATGAACTTCAAGAAAACAATTTTCACAGATAGTGGAGGATTTCAAGTCTTAAGCAAGGAATTTCTTGTAAAAAAAAGTGATGAAGGTGCAATCTTCAAAAATCCAAAAACTGGAATAAAAGATCTTTTCACACCAGAAAAAAGCATGGAAGTGCAGATTGGTATAGGATCAGATGTCGCGATGACTCTTGATGATGTACCTCATTACAATCAGAACGGCAAAGATTATGTTGACAGTATTAGACGAACACATGCTTGGGCAAAGCGTTGTCTTGAAGAACACAAGAAACTAAAAGAAGAACATAAATCAAAACAGCTCTTGTTTGGCATAACTCAAGGTGGAATCACAAAAGAATATAGAACATTTTCAACGAACAAAATCACTAAAATGGATTTTGATGGTGTGGCACTTGGTGGGATGGTTGTTGGAGAAACAAGAAAAGAGTTGATGAATGCGATACACACAAGCTTAAATGACCTTCCAGAAACTAAAGTTAGATATTTGATGGGCCTTGGCAGCCCACCAGATATTATCAGAGCGATTGGTGCAGGAATAGACTGTTTTGATAGCACTTACCCAACAGCTAACGCTAGGCATGGAAGTCTCATAACTGACCAAGGCAGGATAAAGATACTCAACAAGAAATATGCAGAGGATGAAAATCCTATAATGGAAGGATGCAAGTGCGAAGTGTGCAAGAATTACTCAAGAGCGTACGTTCATTACCAACTTAAAACCCATGAACTATTAGGATATAGATTAGCAACAATTCACAATATTTATTACATGAATAATTTGATGGAAAGAGCACGAAAAGCAATCAAAGAGAATCGTTACGAAGAATTTGAAAAAGAATATTTGGAAGAATATTTTAGCGGATCAGAAAAGCCTGAATTCTCAAACAATATTCAAACAAAATACTTGAAAAAAGAGGAGAAGGAAAGACCTATTTATTATTTGGAGCATAAGAAGTAAAAAACAAAAGTTTAAAAGCAGATTATTTCTACCAAAGCAAATTCAAACACTAAACATACATGAGCTTGTCCAGATTATTAAATGATGCGAGAAAAAGCATCGGTGAATTTTGCATGACAGAATGCAATGCATATTGTTGCCGTAAAGGAACAATACCTGCTAATCCTAAGGAATTGAAGATAATTGGTCCAGTTGAGACGATAGACTATAAAACACACATTTCTTTTATACTTCCTTGTCCTCAGCTCATTGATAATAAATGCATGGTCCATAGAAAAAACAATAGGCCACAAGTTTGCAAGGATTTTCCAATAGCTACACATAATGGTTCAGTAATAATCAGCACTGGGTGCTTAGCAGTAAGGGAAAACAAGCTTTTTCCACTTATACAGAAACTAAAACTGAAAGGCATCAAAGTATTGATGGATTAAATTTATTAATAATAATATATTTTTTATAAGGATGTTCAAGATAGAACCTAGCTTAGCAAAATTTTTGGAAGCAAACAATATAGAAAGATCAAGAATCGATTTCAAATCTAAAAAAGTTTATTACATGTTTAATGATAAAGAGCAAACCTTAGATTCATTAAAAGATTCATTTGAATTCGTAGCATTCATTGATGGATTATATGGTTTTGACAAAAAGTATGATCTAACATTCAATTTTGATAATATTAATACGTCTCTTAATGAAAATGAGGTATATATTGGTGATTTGATCAGTACTGTAAGTTCTGAATTAAATATCTCATCTGAGGATATATGTGAAGTTATTTTAGATCCTCAGTTAAAAATGTATAATCATCAATATGAACTTGGGAGAACTTATAGAAAATGAGACAAGTTTTACTTCATGTTTGTTGTGCTCCCTGTAGTACGCACTGCATTGAAAAGCTAAGAAGTGAAAAAATTGAACCAGTATTATATTTCTATAATCCAAACATCCACCCAAAAAGTGAATATGATAAAAGGCTTGATGAAGTAAAAAAATATTCTAAAAAAGCAGGTTGTGAATTAATAGTTGGAGAATATGATTCGGAGAATTGGCATAAAATTGTAGAAGGTTTAGAAGATGAGCCTGAAGGTGGAAAGCGTTGTGCTAAATGTTTTGAATTAAGATTAGAAAATACTGCAAAGAAAAAGAAGGATTTCACAACAAGCCTAACTGTAAGCAAATATAAGAATAGTAAAGTAATAATTCCTTTAGCAAAAGAGTTAGCAGAAAAAGAAGGAATAATATTTCTAGATTACAACTTCAAAAAAGAAGACGGTTATAATAAAAGTATTAAATTAAGCAAAGAAAATAATCTTTACAGGCAGGACTATTGTGGTTGTGTTTATTCAAAATTAAAATAGATATTTCTAATTCAATAAATTTTTTGTCACGCCAGAGTAGTTTAAAAAGATAGCTTTATAAATTATCTATTATTTTCAGCATGGTAATATTGAATTAATATTTGATTATAGGAGGATAAAAATGAGTGAAGATAATATTGAACAAAAAATGGAATATTTCCCTGCACTAGGTAAAGGAAATAGCTTAGCTGAAGCAGAAGCAAGCTTAGTAGAATATGTTGATAATGCAAGAAATGATTATGGAATCAATCTAGAACTTGATCCTAAAAAGAATTATACAGTATTTGTTAAAGCAGATGAAAATTCAAAAGTAAATATAGATGCAACTGATATAACCTATCAAGGAGCAATCGATGCATTAGTTGAAACTCTTGGAGAAGATATAACTGACAAAGTAAACCAAGTTATAATATTTGCAGATTATCCTTTAACAAAAGAAGAAGAAGCAAAAGTAGATATGAAAGAAGAGCCAACAAAATCATATGCTGGCAGTTCAAGCAAAACATTAACGGGTCTTTTTTAAGATTCGAATTTTATTTTTTTAGATTTAATCTAAGATGGATGCTGAATATAGGGATGAACATCTTGAAAAAACCAAAGAATGGGCAAAAGACGAAGCTAAAAACATCAGAAAGATTTTTGGCAGAAACAAAAAGCGTTTAGCTAAGTTCTTATATGAAGATAATAGGACAGGCTATGGCTTTCAAGAAGCAATAAAAAAAGATAATTATTCATTATTTCCTCACGAAATCAAGAATAAGGCAAACTGTCATGATTATGCCGTGATGCAATATTTTCTGGCCGATGCATTAGGCCTAAAACCTCGATTAATCAATTTCTATGATTATAATGATCATAAAAATAATGTAAAATTCAAACCTATGAAAGGAGATCATTCTGCGATTGATGTAGATGTAGGTGAAAAATCCAGATTATTGATAGATACTCAACATGCCATGTATGGTTATGTAAAATATGATAAGTTCAATGGTGCAGTAAGCGTAAGAAAGAACCGAACAACAAAAAATATCAAAAAAACATTTTCTCGAATGGAAGAGCTCAATATTGAAAGAGTGGTAAATAGGATGGTCTTCTATCGTTCGCCAAGAGGTACTATGAAAGTTCTAGAAGGTGGTCAATCTATCAAAAGATCTAAAGTTGCAAATCGAGGCATTGAACTCATGTCAAGATACCTTCCTTTGGAAAATGCTATTGAAAATCATCTTAGATTCGACAAGGTATTATTATCTAATCAAGTAATAATTCAAAAATTTTTGTATGATGATCTAGGTGAATTTACAGATTATAATATGAATCTTGGCACATTCACTGAACGTGATTGGATAACCTATAAGAATCATACTCAATGGGCAAGTTTCAACAAAGCCGAATTTGAACCATTCATTGAAGCCATCGAAAATCTATGGCAAGTAAAAGATAATAATCTATCTAGATTCAGGCATAAACTAAACAGTAAAATCATAGAAGATTTCAAAAATTTGGGTGTTACTGGTTTCGATATGGATACTAAAAATGTTCTTTCAGATGTCCCAACAAGAACCCTTGATGACCTATTGCAGTTTGGAGAAATAGTCAAAGAAAAGTTTGATATGCTTAGATCTTTAGAGGATTTTGAGAAATATGAAACTCAGATGCTTACTAAAGCGCTTTATATGAAGATATTAAGCGAAGCTAAAGCTGATGGAAAAGACTATGAAGGATTTCTATATGATCAGTCCAAACGGGATGAATATCTTGTTGAAAAAATAAGAGAAGTTCCAAAATTTTTCAGAGATGGCGAAAAGAAATGGTTAGATTCTCACTTAAGAGAAATAGGTCAGCAGACTAGAGGTATGTCTTTGCTGGAATACGATTTTTGGGTCTATAGAAATCACCCTGATGAGCATATAGAATTATTCATTGAAAGAAAAAAAGATAAAGCTAGTTATGATAAGAACACTGATCTGTTTGTTTTTGCAAATGAGGTTGGTAATATGAGTGCAAATGAGCTTGAATCTCAATTAGAAGGTTCAGGATTTGATATGTTTACTTCCTATTCAGATTATGTTTTTGCTGCTTCTGTCCTAGCAGTTCAAAGTAGAAAAGTCCTTGGCCATGAACCTTATATGAATCGGGTTGCAAAGAATGTAAAGAGATACCAATATTGGAAATTGCTTAAAGATGCGGTTGAAAAAGAGATAGAATTCCCAGCAGATGATAAATCAAAAGAAGAAGCATTGAATATCTCTAATATCCTTTACCATCCTAAATCTAAAGAAGTACTTGATGAAATAATCCGTGATCCTGAATTGAACAAGGTTTTTTTCGAAGACCTAAAAGAACAGGAACAAAGATTAAAAACATATAAAGCAGCTTGAAATTATCCCCAATATTTTTTTGCATAACCAATATTTAATCCTATCAGATCTTCAGGAGTTCTGACAGTATGTGTTTCTGCAAAACTTTTTACTGTGGGTATGATAGATCCGCTTCTTTTAGGATCACTATACCAATCATGATATATATGTATGACGCTTAGGTGGTTTCCATCATCAACCAATTCCTTAAGTACTATAGACGCTTCATGTGAATTACTAAAGGCGCCATCAGTTAACAGTATTGATAAGAAAGGATTTGTTTTTTCTTTATACATTTTTCTTACGCTATCTACATCCAATCTTGTTCCACCATTTTGAAAATGGAATAATGTCTTTTTAAATTTTTCAAGATCATGATAGCTTTTCCAGCCTGAAAATCTAGTATCATAAGAGAAATTTGTTGAAGAGAATTTCATATGATATCCTTTTCCTGTTTGTTCAATATATTTAAACATTGCATAGCATGCTCTAAGTACAGTATCATATGGTCCTTCACCTTCTAATAGGTCCGATCCCATACTGCTTGAAGTATCAACAATAAAATTTAGGTCAGGAATAGAAGAAAAACCAGGTGTTGCAGGATCTGGAATCTCAAAAGGCACATCTCCTTGAAACAACTCTATGTTCTTCAATCCTCCTTCTTGCATATATATCCTTGTCTTATTCCATTGTGTTCTTTTAAGATTTATATTATCTTCATTTGTCACAATAGATATAAGATCTTTGATCCTTGTAGAATCTCCAACTTTACTTTCATCATTCAAGCTTATCAATATTTTTTGAGCACGTTGTTCATATAAACCATCAAGCAGATGGAACTTTTGTGCAAAATTAACCAATCTTCCTTTTTCTGAACCTGCTTGGATAAGATTTTTCAATTTTTCTTCATTGATCATTTTATAAAGATCTGGTTCTTCTTTTGTCTTTCCAGGCTTATCTTCAGATTTTTCAATTGATTTGCTTTCTTCATCAGATGATGAACCAGATAGATTATTTTGATCTTGTTCTTCACTATTTCCTTTACTTTTTTCTTCTTCAATTTTCATCTCATCAGATCTTCCTTTTGATTCTTTTTGATCTTGGTCTTTTTTAGGGTCATCAAGATTATCTGTCGGTTTACCGGTTGAATCATCTGTTGGATCACCATTTTGATCTTGACTAGGTCCATAATCTGGATGAACATCATCAAATAATTCTCGGATAAAAGAACTCCCATTAGAATATTGCGGCATATTTTGCTGATTATCTTCTTGATCCGCCTGAAGCAATGGAGCAATCAATTTAGCATATTCTTTTGAACTATGGTACCAATTGTCCAAATTCCTATTAGACATCTTTAATGCTATAAGCTTTTTATCTTCCAAACTCAAATCATATTTCATAGCTTTTTGAGTCAATTTGCCATCTTTAGTAAAAATGTTGATTGCTTTTTCTACAATTTCTTCCAGTTCATTTTTATAATCATTATGGTATAATTTTTGCCATTGTTTTTGTATGTTCAAATCATCTTGCCATAGCTTATTATTGATATCATTAAATACTGTATAGGATTTAGATTTCTGCCCACTGATAAGTATGCTTGAACTTGCAAGCATGAGCGTTATCAAAGATAAGCCTTTTCTATATTCTTCACCAATACTGGGCTTTGCAGAATTGACAGTATTCACTATTATATCATCATGTTGATTTACGCAATGCCTAAGAGTGTTGATATAATTGTTCCTTTTGTTTTTATCTCTTGATTCAACTGAACCTATCTTTAATGATTCGATCCCTTTCGCTGCACCGCTTAATACTTGCTCAAATCCATTCAGATCAAAAGGGCATACATCCCAGTGACCTTTCTCATGGAACATTAAACTAAACATCAAAGAATACATCATATCCTCATAATTATTCTGGATCTTGAATATTTTACCTGTTTTGGTGGCTATCTTTTCAAGGTTTGGAACAAATTTGCAATAGATGTCCCAATTCTGTCTTATGTGAGCTTCGATTGGAAAAATATTCTCTTGAACAGTTATATGGCTTTTTCCATATATGTTCCAGTGTTTTGAGTTGATTACTTTTTCAAGGTTTTCAAAAATTATTTTTTGACTCATAATTTTATTTACGCGATTAGATCAAGCAGATTAGTGCTATCTTGTTTATTAGGGCTCAATATCTTATCATATCCTTCAACAGATTTTTTCAGCCAAGGATCAGCATTATATATTTCACTTAGGATCTGGTTTTCAGTCTTGTTCAATTCTCCACCTTCAGTTATCTTATGGAATAGGTTTGGATGTTCTGTCTGGAATCTTGAAACATTTTCATAAGCAACATTTCCGATCTTTTGCAATGCTAACATCTTACTGCCTTGATAATTCTGTTTTACCCAATGAGGGTTCATTTGTATCTTTGAGAAAGCTACAAAAGGAAGGCAAGATCTTATGTCTTGAGGTTCAACGTATATATTTTGGACCAAGGTTCTTGCAAATTCTTGAACCAGATTCTTTTTGTCATAATCTGGATTGGTTTTTTCCAGATATTGGATCATCTCATCATTGTGCTTATTCTTTTTCTGCTGCTGGAACAATCTTTTTGCAAGATTTTTTGTTTGGATTTGAGGACTATCTTCAATCATCTGTAAGGTTTTTATTGTTCTAATCAAAGCATGTGCTTTTGCAACATTTGTTAGTCTTATTGATATTCCATCGGTTACTTCATATATGTTAGGACACATCTTGTCAGGATATGAGGCTAGGTAATGACAGCTTTTTTTCGTATTTTTTCCGCTTTCATCACGTATTGCTTTTTGTACACTCTCACTTAATGGTTTTGAGCAAAGCTCTTCAGAGAAATGGATTCCTCTTTTAGAATTTGTAAGGGAATTCGCACAGTAATTCATCGATTGAAGGTATAATCTTAGATGTTCAGCTTCTTTTGATATCGGGATGTTTTTTACAAATTGGTAAACATCTATAACCTCTTTAGTGCAACCTTCACCATTCCTTATATCTAAAGTAACATCTTTTCTTCTTGCCATCAGGATCTTATCAAGCATGTTTGTTGGAAAATTATCCATTGGAATCTCAATAGTTTGCCTTCTTCTTAATGCTCTATCAACTTCTGAAGTCCCAACAAATTCATCACCTTCATTCATTGCTAGCATATTGAACTGATATTGCCTTTCTACTCCTTGCAAGTCTTCATATGTAAATCCAGATTTCAATTTTTCCCCATTCTCAAGAGTGATATCCTTTTCAAGTATGTGCAATAGCTTATTTAGAAGTTTTGCAGGTGCTCTATTGGGTTCGTCCCAGATCAAACCTGGCATATATAGGAAATCTTTACCTTTGAAAAGTTCGCTTGAAGTTAAACCATCAGATATCGCGTTAAAATTTGTGTCTGAATAGGTCATACTGCCAAAATCTAAATCAATATCTGTTTTATGCCATCCTTTTTCTTCCTGTCCAAAAAGGCTAGTCATCAATATTTTCGCGAAGTCAGTTTTTCCTCTATCAGTATCTCCAGTCAAGAGTATAGTTGATTCAGTAAGTGCGCCAATCAGCCCCCAATCAGATAAACCAAAATATAGATTTTGATTCAAGGTATTGGTTGTTGATATGGGAGTAGAATGATAATAACCTTGGCCTATTTCTTTGATCCGATCTTCAAGTTTTAATGTTTTTGCAACAATATCTCTAATTTCCATTTTGTAATCCACCCACCAATTTTTTAACTACTTTCAGGTGAATTAAAAGCTATCTTATAAATGTATTGGTATTTCAGAAAGATTTTCTAAAAATGCTATCTAATCACATGAGAAATAGCATGGCATCGCCAAAAGAATAGAACATATAATCTTTTTCTATAGCGATCTTGTAAAGATTCAATATTTTTCCTCTTCCAACAAGTGCGCTGACTAAAAGCAGAAGGGTTGACTTTGGAAGATGAAAGTTTGTGATGAACCCATAGATTGGTGTTTTAAATTTATGTCCTGGGTATATGAAAAGCTTGCTAAAACCTGAACTAGGAATAATTTTATTATTATTCCAATCACAACTCTCCAAGCACTTAAGTGCTGTAGTCCCACTTACAAACAATCTTTTAGCACTATTGATGATTTCAGCTGAATCTTTGCTTACTTCAAAATACTCTTCTTGCATATCATGCTTAGAAAAATCATCTGTTCTTATAGGTAAGAATGTTCCATAACTTATATGCAAACAAACTTTAGCAATTTTAACGCCTTTATCTTTAATCTTTTCTAATAATTCATCTGTGAAATGAAGGCTTGCAGTAGGTGCAGCAAGGCTTCCTTCTTTAGATCCATAAACAGTCTGATATCTATCTGGGTCGATATCATGATCCTTTACATAATCGGGGTAAAGAAGCTTACCTTGACCAATTATTAAATCATCAAGATTCTTATTAAATCTAATTGTAAAAGTTCCATTATCAACAGATATGGTTTCACCTTTAAAATTTTCAAATAAATATTTATTTCCAACTTTAGGAGTTCTTGTTTTAACTTTACAAATATAAGTGAATTCATCAATCTTATTTTCAATAACAATTCTTACAGGAGCACCACTATCTTTTTTTCCATAGAAAACACTAGGTTTAACTTTTGTCTCATTTAATACAAGCACATCACCAAAATTAAAATAATCAATTATGTTATGGAATTTTTTATGTGATATCTTATCATCATTAACCAAAAGCTTGCTTTCATCTCTTTTAGTAATTGGTTTTTGAGCGATAAGCTCAATTGGCAACTCATAATCATAATCTTCTAGCATAAAAAGTGAGGATTAATAAATTCTTTTTAAACCTTAACCTTTAAATAGATTTAATTTTTCTAATATTCTTTATGATTGAAAGAATATTATTCATATATTTTGCATGCGTAATAATTAGAAGCATAAAGACTGTTCAAAAAATAAATGAGATTTTAGGACATAAAATAGTAACTGCATTCACTATAGGTCTTGATACAATACTTTTTTTATTTGTCTTTAAAAATTTACTTTCAGGAGATTTAACTATTTGGCTAATACTGGCTATGGCATCAGGTTATATTTCAGGATATTACCTTGGTGCTTTTATTGAAGATAGGATGGCTCTTGGAAAAGTCATGGTCACTATAAAAATTGCAAAAGAAAACGCTCCAAAACTTGCTAAAAAACTAAAAGAGGGAGGATTCATATTTATTCAATCTAAAAGATTCTATAGTCATAGAGGTAAACTTAGAAAATTATTTCAAGGATTGGTGTATAGAAAAGAATTACCCAAATTAAAAAAAGTGACTAAAGAATTTAAGGTTCTTGGAATAGTTGAAAATGTCAAATCCACTTTCGGTAAGGAAATGTTTAGCAGTGAAGAATATCTAAAATTTCAGGATTCATCAAAGTAACTATAACAAAGGTTTAAAAACTAACCCTAATTTCTTTTAAAAACTATGAGTAAAATAAATGTGCTAAAAACACAAGCAAAGGCTCTTAAACCAATAGTTCAAGTAGGAAAAAATGGGCTTTCTGAGAATGTGATAAACGAGATAAAGAAAGTTCTAAAGACAAAAAAGCTTGTAAAAGTAAAACTTACTAGAGGCGTTCTAGAGGAAAATGATAAGAAAGACCTCTCTAAGATGATAGCAGACTTGACTGAAAGCGAAATAATTTCTCTTGTTGGATTTAATCTAACAATTTACCCAAAAAGGCTTCTAAAATAAGGTTTCTTTATAAATAAACTAAGTTTTTGCAAAAAAGTTTAACGATTCTTTATTCTCTATAAAATTAAAAATTTTATTGAAAATACCTAACAAAATAAAAAAGTATTTAAAGGATTAGTTAACATTAAGGATTTAGACTAACTTGTT
>PKTL01000018.1 GCA_002867475.1 Candidatus Woesearchaeota archaeon | reverse complement strand
TGTGGTTTATTACCACCAGTAGATGTAGCTTGTCTTTTTTTAGCTTCTTCCTCCAACATAGGCATAACTTCCTGTGCAATTACGGCTCTCTGGTCAGCAGTTAAGTGCCTTCTTTTAAGATTACCTGAAATAACATACTCCAAAGGTTTTTCACCTTTGTATTCTTCAAATTTGGGAGTTATACCAAGCTCCATAGATGCTCTATACCTATTACGCCCATCAAGGATTTTACCTTCGAATAAAACTACTGGTTGAATTAATCCATTTTCTTTGATATCCATTTTTAATTGTTCTGCCTGAACACCCTCAACCATTGGGAAAATATCAGCAAACTTATGTGATTCCAAATCAAATATTTTCATTCTTTAAAATACCAAAATTTAATTGCATTATTTTTCAAAAAATCTAAATCAACCAATTTGTTTAGAGTTAGCTGGAAATTTCCATTTTGATATTGGGTTGATGCCCATACTGATTTTAAATTGCTTATTTCAGATTTAAAATATTCTTCTTTGAATGGAATAATACTAAATCCACAAACCTCTAATAGTTTTGTTTTTTCCTGATTAACCGTTCCAAAAAGAATAATATCAGAAGTAGAACAATAAAGCCATCCTGCTTTTGTTTCTTTTTTTGTTGTTCTTGTTTCATCAGTATAAATATGGTGTGCAATTTCAAGAATATAATTTCCATTTCCTAAATAATCATATCTCCTTGTTTTAACATCAATAGAGTTTTTTCTACCTTTTTTATCCGTAACTAAAACATCAGAACCAAAATCCTTTTGAGAAACCATACAATTTTCTTTCCAATTAATAATTGCATCTTCTCCAAAAATCTTTCTAATATATCTTTCCCAGTCTTTTAATAATTCGATGTTATTTGAATCTGCTAAATCTTCCTCAAAATTTCTTGCTCTCATAATCGCTTTTCCTCCACTATATTAAAATCAGAAATATTTAACCAATCAATATAATCTCTTTTCCCAGCTCTTTGCTCTGGTGCATAGTTATCGACGGTTATCTTTGTTTCACCACAAAGAACAATTTTGCAGAAATGTAAATTACCATTAAGTTCTTTTATAAAGACATTTTCATTATCTTTTAGATATTGTTCTGCGAGAAGTTGCCATTGCAATATCCTTTCCTTTATTTTTTCCTTATCCATTTTCTATTTAATTTAATAACCCTTTTAATAATTTCTAACCATTAATAAATAATAACAAAGTGTAACAGGTGGGGAATTAATCCCCACCCTTTATCATTACCTTTTCTTCTTTTTTCTTGTTTTTTTCTTTTCGCACTTCATCTGATTTTACCTCCTTATCTCTTTCTTACTATATACACTTTTCTTCCGTTCCTCATAACAGGTTTATATCGTGGGTTTCCTTTTCTTGGTGCTCCTCTACCCCTTTCCCAAGCCTGTTTGGACCTTCTTTTTCTATCCATGCTTTTATTCATTTTTTTAACCTCCTTTAATTTTTTCTTAATATGATGGCCGTTAATTCAAAAACAAATTCAATATCTGAATTAACGGCCTTTGACTACTGAGTTAGAAAGCTAGTCACACTTCCTTAGACATTATCGGTGTTTAAGCTCCACGCCCACCTCTAAAAGAAGTTATAACATAATTCAAAACAACTGATGCCCCAAGAACTGTGAATATAATTCCAATCCATGGTAAGAACGCAACAATGTATCCGATAAGACTTGTTACTGCATTATAAGCAGATGAAGCAGCAGTAAAGTTAGTTGCAATCTGCGTCAAAACATATAACAAGATAGCTGCTAAAATACCGATTGTTGCAAGAACTAACATACCTGCGTACAATCCGTTTAGAGCTTGTCCTTTCTTGTTTAGAGAAAGTTTAGTTTTCATTTTTTCTGGACATCCTTATAACTATATTCATATTTAGAAATAGTGTTTTTTCTTTAAAAATATTTCTACTAATAAGTAACAAACTGTTACACTTTGCTATCTTTGGTTTTATCTAACTTTTCGGGTAGAAAATTATAAACTTTTGCATCAACTATATCATGTGCAATTATCTCTAATGCTTGTTTAGAATTAATCTTTATACCTCTAACTCTATAAAACTCTTTTTGAAATTCATTAATTATAAATTCCATATTCTTTCCCACTCTTGTTTGTAATTCAGTATCTTTTTTAGGTTTCATTCTACTCTATTCTCCAAATAACTCCATACAACACCTATTCCAGTTAATAGGATAAATGCATAAGCATACATTGAATTTAATAATTGTAAGACTGTTAAAATTGCAGAGATAGCCATACAGAAAAATGATGATGCTAAAAAGGCCCTACCATTAGAGGTATATTGTTTTATGGATAAATAAAATAATATGAAAAGTCCAAAAAGAATCCATAAAAAGAACTGACCTGCACTTGTTTCCTGAACCCATTTAAAGTAAGTGTAAATTCCTGTAACTTGCTCTGTTGCGTTTGTTGGCATTATTGGGTCCATTTTATACCTTCGTCTTTGTTAGTGATGATATTACTACAAAGATTATAATAGCAGTTATTATTGAAAGTACTGCTGGGAATATAAGATTAGCGATTGGTAAAGGAATACCAAAACTTGTTATAAATGATGCAAAGACACCACTAACTAAACCAAATGAATTGAAGACTAAACTAAAAATTGTAACCGTAGAACTAAAGAATACATCTGCTCCTCCAAGAAGATTACCTAAACCCCCTGATGTTTCATTAGCCCCTGTATTGATTAAACTTGTTGTATTTTCTAATTTATTATAAGTTCCATCAAAACTACTATCTGTTATATTTGGAACATTATATCCGTTATTAACACTACTTAAATCACTTATTACTAAAGCAAGTAACCCAACTATTACACTAAAGAGTATCAATATAATTACATAATCCCTCATAATCATTCCTCTCTTGTTGTAAGCTAGTTTTATCATTCTTTTATCACCCATAGTATTACTAATGAACCTATTATAAATGCAAATGTTGTAATCGGACCAAACAAAGCAATTCCCATTGTACTAGTTGCTAATAAGCCTAAATTTAATCCAATTATTCCTCCTGTTACTCCTGCAATACCTAACCCACCTAAAATTAAAAGTATTATAATAATTAAGGCCCAAAATAATCCATCAAAACTTAGTATTTCTCTCACTGAATTTATTATTACTGATTTAGCCCAGACTAATATTTCTGGACTTCTACTAATATAAGCTTCTGCATAGATTGTTCCAGAGTATCCTGTAATATTACAAGTCAATAATGCCCCACTGGAAGTAGAATTAGTATCGCAAATTGTTTGTTTTCCATTAACATTATCAATAGAATAAACCCATAACCTTCCATAGTGTGTTGTTCCAGAAGTATCTATATATTCATAACTCCAGATATTAGTACTATTATCAAAGGTTAAACTATAAATAAAACTACTTAAATTACCATAAGAAGTCCATGTTGAAATACCATCACTTTGTGTTTGAAGTGGTAATGTACAGGGTGTTGTTGTACAATAAACTTTTTGAACTGGACTTTGATATAATACTTGACCATTTTTCTGTGCAACAATTCTATAATCTTCTGTTTGTGCTTCAAAATCTATTGGAACATTCCCTGAATTATCTGTGATTCCCATTGCAACTGTTTCATAAGCATTTGTACCCGGGTAATATCTCTGAATATATAGATAAGCATCTGAAACAGGTAACTGACTAGCATCCTTTAATGTTATTAAGAAACTTGTTGAACTTGCTGTTGGTAATGCGAATAAGGATATATTCTGTTGAATATTATTTAGGGTATTATTAACTAAGTAATAATTTCTTTTTCCATATCCTACTTTTTCATATTGTATTATTGCGTTAGTAGAATAATTATAATCTATTGCTCCTGAACAAATATAAACATTAGCTATTGAAAGATTATTTACTGAATAATTAACATAAGTCTGACCAGTACCTAACCAGATATTAAATGTTGCTAAGAAATTAAAATTAGTTAAAGGGGTTAAATTAGTTTCATCATACAATTTAAACTCTAATGTTCTATTCAAACTACTTCCATTACAAACTGAAAAAGATAGTGGTAGTATTGTTTGATTATACATTGAGGAATTATCATAAAGATAACTTCCTGTTCCAATAGAATAAATAGTTTTCCAATAAAATGATTTATTTACTGCCGAACCATTACTTAAAGGTATATCTATTGAAGAAGTAATATAATAAACATCACTAACATTAGTAAAACTTGCAGGATAATCTGTTCCACCATAATTTAATTTAACATCATACAAGGTTGTTCCAGGTACTAATTCCATGTTCGCACTATAAGTTTCTCTACTTGTTTCATAAGTTATATTTGAATAAGATAAATTTGTAACAGAAGCACTAACACTAAAACTAAAATTTCCATTATCTGACCAAGAACAATTAGAATAAGTTGCATTGTTGAAACATCCAAAAACATTCCATTCATAAGTTCCTATTGTAAAACCGTCTATAAATAAAGAACTTGTTGTTAAATTTGAACCACTAAGCGAAACAGTTGTTTGGTTAAATAAAGTTCCACCCTTCCATAAATAGTAAGTTGCATTATTGAAGGTATAATTAGATGAAGAATAAGTAACATTAAAATAATCTCCAACATCATTTATAACTAAATTATCTACTGGAGTTGTTAAGGTTATATTCTTAGATATTTGTCCTGATTCTAATCCAATCGCAACAACATCATAAGCGTTTGTTGTTCCTCCCCCTGTACTTCCAGGGACACCATCTATCCAATCTAAATATGTTCCAGAAACAGGTAATGCTCCTCCTGCACTATATCTAGTAGAATAAGAACCACCATTATTATCAACTAAAATAGAATATGTTTCTCCTGATTCAACAGGTATAGGTATTGTGAAATTTGCAATATCTCCTGAAAATGTTGTGCTTCCAAGAAGTGAACCAGTAGAATTTTTAATATAAACCTTTGTTGCACTACTACTTGCATATTTTTCAACGGATGCAATAGACCACCCTCCTGCAGTCATAGTAATATTAACTCCGTCTTGTCCTGTTGTTGTTGCAGAACCAACACCTGCAATTCCACTTTCTTCTTTATAATAATCTGCACTAACAAAACTTATTAATAATAATCCAAATATTAAAACTAAAAATAATTTTTTATTCATTAGAAACTACCTCCCACACTTTCCCCTGATTTTTTGGAAAATATTAATATCATACTTAATACTCCAATAACTATGGAAGATATAATAAGGTGACTCATTATTAAAGTCATCATTGGATTACTTGTTCCAGTTGATGCTAAGTCTGGATTATTAATTAATGAATTATATATATATTGACCAACAGTAGATATTAACACTAAAAATCCTAATGCAATTATATAAACAGGTACAAAGATTGGATTAGAGTATATGAAATAAGCTGTGATTAAAACTGCTAAGGATAAGGCAATAAACACTGCTAAGAATAACCCATCAAAATATCCTATAACACTTGTTTCATAATCTAACGCTGCAGCAGATTCATTATTTGCTCCTATTGGAGAAGTTTTTAATTGGTCATTAACTTGTGTAAAAGCATAAGACATTATTAAGACTAAAACCGAAAAGGCAATAATCATAATTATCCAAAACGCAACATCACTTATACTTCCTCTTTTATTTCCTCTTAAACTTTCTTCCATTAACATTTACCTCCCCATCACTAAGTTTTATTTCCTTTATTTTAGGAAGTAAAAATCTTTTACAAAATGCTTCATGGTGTATCTTCATTCCAATATTTTTTTCATATTCCTGTTTAGCTTTTTTTAGTAGTTTATCGCTTTCCCTATCCATAGGATGATTAATACTTCCCATTATTTAAAACCTACTTTAATCCAGTCCTCCTCTTAAAATTATCAACTTCCATAAATGTTATTTTAAGAACAGTGTACAAACTGATTAAAGTTGCAACCATTAGTAATATCCATGTTACAATCGTATAAACACTAGTAAGGAAATTTTCTCCAAATACATTCTGTAAAACTATTTGAGTTATTAAAACATGAGATATTAAGAAGATAAATGAAAGACCATAAAAGAATAGTTTTAATCCGAGGTTATCTTCTTTTTTAGGCACACCATTTGGAAGGATGCTCTCCCTCTGTGTTTTTGTTGAAAAATAAAGGAATATTAACATAAGGAATAAACAGGATAAAGAAACAAATATCTGTAATGAAACACTAACATTATTAGATATTTCTCCTGTTGGAGTAACATAATAATCATAATTAACACAAGTTACAACACCATCTGGGTCACCACAAGTTGAAACGATATAAGAACCAATAGAAGAAGTTTTATTGAAATCATAATTATAGTAATATCCATTTTGAGTCATAGCAATATCAATTATTTCCGTCGTTGAGTTTGGGTAAGTTACAGATTGCAAATTAACATAGGTGCAATTTGAACAAGTTTGTTGAATTTCAACATTATCGCCTTGTTTAAAAGTTCCAAGTGTTTGAACTTCTGCACTTGCTAATGTTATTAAAAACATTCCAATTATTAAATAAACAAATAACTTATTTAATTTCATATGCAATTCTCCTCCCTTATCCACGGTAATCTTAAATTATAAAATCCAAATTTCTTATAATGGCATATTGGAGTTTGAGTTACTGTTGAGGTTCCATTACTTGCAATATATTCTGTAACATTAAGCCACCATGTTTGAAAGTCATTTGAATAGTTTTCCGATTCTGGATAAATAGCAGTGATATTATAAAGAAATGGTATTGGAAATGTCGTTATATTACTTATACTTGTTTTCCCCATGTTAAATAGACTGTTATTAGCATATAAATATATATCGTTTTGGTCATTATTAGCTGTTGCAAGGAGTGTAACGCTTGTTACATTATTAACCGTTTTGTTTGCACTTGCTCCATTTAATCTTAAAACAACATTTGGTGTAATTTTATTTATTGTTATCGAGATTGTTGTAGAATTTCCTGTATAGTTTGCGTTACCTACCGTCGAATAATTAAAGACTTCTGTTCCTGCCCCATAAACTGCATTCGCTTTATCTAAATCACAACTTAATTGAGAAGGACAACCTGAACCAGAAACATCTGTCGTTGTTCCGTAGTTTATTGGAGAAGTTCCAGAAATAGATAAAACATAAGAGTTATTCTTATTTATAGTATAACTTCCTGTTTCTGAATTATTTACATTTCCAGAAGTATCATTCGCATACCATCTATAATCATAAACTCCTGCTCCTAAATTGTTTAAAGTTTTCGTGAAAACATTACCTAATTGTGATGCTGAATAATTAACTCCATTAAATTCTAACAAAACAGTATCTAATGTTCTATCGTCGGTAATTGTAGAATTAAAATAATATGTCTGAACAGGATTATATTCTGTTGAGTTTGTTGGAGTTTCTAATAAGTTTGTAACACTTGGGTTAGTCGTATCTGCACTTAATGAAACATTTAAGAAAAATGTTTCCGAATCTGTCGTATAGTTTTCTGTTGCTGGATAGTAAGCTGTAAAGTTATAATATCCAACAGAAGTGAAGTTCGTTGAATTATATAATGGTGAACTTCCAGAATTAAATATAATTCCATCCTCTAATATTTGTATATCACCCTCCCCTGTTGTTAAACTTGCATTAATATCTATTATTGAATCCTTTGTAATTGCTTTATCTGATTGTGCATTATCTAAAAACATATTAACAACTGATGATGCTTTGTTTATTGTTACCGTGAAAACTGCTGAACTTCCAGAATAGTTTTCATTTCCAGATGTTGAATAGTTTGCTGATATTGTTCCTGCACTATAAATTCCGTTACTTATGTTTAAACTACAACTTATTTCAGAATTACATCCACTACCAGCAAAATCTGTAACTGTTCCATAAGTGATTGGAGTAGTCGCAGTTAATCCTAAACTTGTTTGGTTTTTGTTTATTACAAAGTTAGAAACATTCTCCGACGCTGTATAATTTTGAGTTTCTGCCAAAGAACAATTAAAGTCATAACTTCCTGCCCCTAATACTATTGGACTTCCACTTGTTCCGATGTTTAAACTTGCACTTCCTTCCCCTGTTGTAACTGAACAAGTCGGAGTTATTGGCTCTGGATATATTTGAGGAGAAGTTTTATCAAAAGTTAAACTCGTTTCTGAATTTGCTTGATTAATAACTATATCTTTTGTTATTGAATTGCCTGTATAGTTCTCATTACCAGATGTTGAATAATTAAATGTTTCAGTTCCAACTCCATAAACTTGATTTGGTTTGTCTAATGAACAACTTAATTGTGAAGGACAACTATTGCCTGAAACATCTGTAACAGTTCCATAAGTTATTGGTGTCGTTCCTGTAATCCCTAAGGTATATGAACTATTCTTTGCTATTGTATAACTCTTGATTGTTGAAACATTGTATAAGTTATCTGTTCCATTTCCATAAGCCCAATAATAATAACTATAAGTCTTAGCCCCTAAATCAGAAAGAACTGTGTGGTAAACTTCCGATAAGTTGCTAAGACTATAATTAACGCCATCAAATTCTATTCCTGCTGTTCCGTTTGTTGAAGTTATTGTTACATTAAATTCATAACTTGCTCCTTCAACATATTCAGTATTATTATCTGGTGATGTTAAGTAATTTGAGAATACTGGATAATCTGTATCCACTGCTGTTGCATTAACGGTATAAATCCTCGTTGCTGAGGTGTTTAAATTATTACTTGTTCCGTTTCCATAAGAAGTCCAATTATAAGCATAATCTCCTGCACTTGAAAAGCTATAACTAACATTAAACCAATTTGAAGTATTACTCGCAAGAATATCATTTCCGTCTATATGTAAAATAACTGTTCCGTTTGTATCATTAACATTTACTGAAAAAGTTCCTAAACCTGTATCGGTTAAACTTGCATTGTTATCTGTATAGTTATAGAATACTGGATAAACTGAATCTCCCCCTGCTCCAATCCAACTATCAATTGTTATATTTCCTATTACTAAAGGCGAATAAAACCTAGTCACTCCAGAAAAATATTTTATAACCACACTTGCAGAAGTAGAACTTCCTGTATATGGAACATTATTCGCAACACCTTTAGAAAAATTAACTTCCGTTCCACCATTAATTGAAACAGAAAGATTAGAATCAAAAAAACTTAGAGAATTTTCCAGAGTAACATTCGCAGTATTTGTTCCTTCCGATAAATTCTGACTTGAAAAAGTTTGAGTACCTTCATTTACAAATCTTGCAGATTGATTATTATAAATATCTTGAACTTGAGAAGAACTTAAAGAATTATTAAAAACCATTACTTCATCAATTCTTCCTTTAAATCCACCTATATATCCTCCTGCAACAGCATAACCAATTCTCCAATTTTCATCACAACTTTTTGAAGTAGCAGGAACACTTCCAGCAATATCCGTAGCAGAATACGCCTGTCCATTTACATAAAAAGTTAAATTTGTTCCATCTTTAGTAAACCCTACATGATACCATTCACCTGTTGTAATTAAATCATTTGTTGATGCCCTCCCCTTATAACCAAAGGTTCCATCAGTTAAACCTAAATAAATAAAAGGGGTATTTGAAATTCCATCAGGAGCCCAATTATTTATACCAAAAGCAAAAACTCTATTGCTTCCAGTAGTATCATACTTTGAAACAATAAGGTTCCCATTAGCAGAGTCATCAATATAACTTGCATTAATCCAAGCAAATGCACTCATTTGACCTCCTGTTACATCCGCAGTTGTGGATGTACTATATATATAATCATTATAACTACCACTATAAGAATAACTCCCATTAAAATATCCATGCGTATAAATTACTCCATTTTTTGCTAAAGTATTTTTTCCGGTATAATCATCAACTTTATTCAAATCAAATGGAGTATATAGGACTAGCTGGTCGTAAGGGGGAGATGTAGAGATATTTGCATGAGCATACCCAGTTTCTTGAGTTACATTAACATCCGTTGAAGTATAACTTGTAGTTCCATCTATTGTTATTGAAGGGTCTACATTTATTGTTCCATTTAATTCTTCTGCATAGAAAGTTATTTCTAATTCATTTGGACTTGATTGAGTTATTGAACAATTTGGATTAAAGACATAACCTGCTGGTACTTCCCCTTCTGGTATTATCATTGTTCCACCAGTTTCAATAAATTTCAATTCACAAATATCTTCTAAAGAAATATCATGCACTTCTTTTGTTTTTGTTAAACCATCATTTACTTCTTCTCCTTCGATATAATAATTAAATTCATTCTTTTTTATTACTGGTTTGTCTGCTTCTAAAATATATTTAAATTGTTGATTTCCTTCAAATCCTGTAACATTTGCTCCAAACTTATTTTTATTACCGTCGTTAAAAACAAATATATTATTTATTGTGTTTGTAAAGTTTCCGTCTAAATTAATATATAAAGTTGCATTAAGATTAAACCATCCTCCGTCATAAGATACTCTAGAAATGTTTTGATAAGTTATTGCTATTGAGTTGTTACCAAATTTAATATAATCATTTATATTTATTGCCTGTGCATCTGTTAAGGTTATTGTATAACCATTCATTCCATCACATTTAGAAGATTCGTATTTTAATATTATGTCTTTATTTTTATTGTCAAGAATTGGATTATTGTTTTCGTCATATAATTTTAAATCTGGTGTTGAAGTTAATTGATTTTCATTTTTAGCCACTAAACATATCTGGGTTTTTTTATCTTTTAAATCTGAAAACCAAACATAAAAATTATCTCCTTCCCACCCTGTTGATTTTGTAACTGTCCATTGTTGGTTTCCTTCTTCTGTTCCGATTGTTACTAATGAAGGAAGGTTATTTATTCCATCTTGGTAATCTACATTTATTTTGTCATAACTTTCTTTAAAATCTGCCCCATAGAACGCCCACACTAAAAGAAAAGAGGTTAAAACTACTATAACCCCAATGAAAATAAGGGTTTTTTTCTTGCTAACCTCCTTTATTTCAGCTTCCATATAATATTATAGATAAAAAAACATACTATAAATATTTTTACTTTATACCTTCGTCCATAATATTGCAAAACCTATGAACATTGAAACCAATAATATAGACATTTCTATTGCAAATCTATGGTCATTAGCCCAGTCCGTTATTGTAAAAGCCTTCTTTGCTTCCCTTTCATAGTAGGTTTTCCAAACTTTTCTTTTACCAATATCTGCAATTATATCCAATAATCCATAAGTTTTACCGTCTTTATCTTTAACCAATTTATAACTATCTGCTAAACATATAATAAAGTCTTCTGGTCCTGCTTGGATTGCTTCAACAACAGACTGACCTTGCATCCATATCTTTGGGTCAATAGGCCTTGATGCAACAGGTTTCCTTCCTTTTCTTTTAATTATAATAGAACCCCTTTTAACATCTAAATAACCCTTTGCAAGTTCACTTAAAATAACCCTATTATTTTCTCTTGGTAATCTTATTGGTACGGTTAAAGTATATTTCTTCCTTTGTCTTGCACTCCAAACCATCCAACCCCCACCACCTAAAAGAACTATCACTCCTACAATTAGAAGTATTCCCCAAACAAATACTGTTCCACCTTGTGCTAAATATCCAGTCCAATCTACTGATGCCATTTATTAATTATTTCCATTTAAATAAATTCCCAAGAAAACTCTCTTTTTCTTTTGGAATATAATCTGAAAAGTTATCTCCTAACCTTAATGTTGAATAAATCTTATCTCTTTCAGTTCCATTTAATGCTCTTGACAAAGCAATTAATGCTGCACTAAGAAAAATATATCCTATCCTTGTCATATCTTCTTCTGAAAGTTCCTTTTCATCTGCCTTAATATCTAAATAATCTGCAGACCAGTGAATTAATATTTCAATTATCCCGTTAATTTGGGTAACGCTTAACCTTGTCATTCTTATATCGTCGGTTAAATAGATAGAAAGACACTGTAAAAAATCATTTCTTATATCTTCTGGAATAGGTTGAAATAATTTCTTCCAAGTTTTTTCAACTTGGTCATAGATATAACCTTGAAAAAGATAACTTATTTTTTCTAAAGTTACTGCCGAACTTGTTTGAGATAAAAAATTATTAACTTTTCTTTCTCTAATAACAGAATCATATTCATAACTTGAGGGAGGTGGTGCAACTTGGTATCCATCATCAGAAGGTAATACTTCACCAGTGTTTTTATCTTCGTAGTAATTATCCATAGTTATTTTTTCTTTTTACTCTTTCTTTTATTAACTACTGGCCTTGAGGTCAATCCTCCTAACCCTAAACCATAAGTTTTTGGAATTTTAGGAGCTTCAATACCGAACTGGATTGAACCTAAATCTGCCAAGTATTTACTCTTAACTCTTTTCTTCTTTTTAAACTTTTTGTTACGACCTGTATCAAATAATCTTAAATCAGGTAAAGCAATAGGAGGTAATCCAAACCCTGTTTCTTTAGCAAATCCAAAGTCAGGTATTCCTCCAAATGTTGGAGGTTTAATATTTAATCTTGGATTTAGTTTTACCCTTTCTTTTGGAGTAACCTTTGGAAGTGTTAGTTCCTTCGGCATTTGTAAAGACATTTCTTTTAATACTGTTGAACTGGAAGTTTTTGTTTTTACCTTCGGTGTTACATATTCTAAGAAAGCAAATTCATTCTTTTGTTCCATTTTTTGTTTAGTTTGTGCTTTCGGTGGTTTTGGCATTTCTAAATCACCTAAACTTATAGAAGGTGTTTGAAAACTTTGTTTTGGAACTGAGATTAATTTACTTGAAGTCCTAGAACCTGCAGTTTTTGTTCTAATCTCCTTAACTTCTTTTATTTGTGCTTCTTGAAATATTCTATCTAATGCTTTAAATACCTCTTGTTGATTCATTTTTTCTGCTGTGGCCAAAGCATTTCCTCCACCTACATTATCAAATTTAAGATTAGCCTTTAAACTATTACTTCCAGAATTAAAACTACCCAAATCTTTTCCTATATTCTTTAAACTTAAAACCTTAGAAGTTCCTAAATTATAACCCCTCATTAAAGGAGTATTTCCCACAAGGTCCTTATAAGTATCTTGAACACTAGCAGAACCAAACTTTTCTATTTTAAAGAAATCATTTTCAACTTTGTTAATTCTTTTAGTATTAACATTAACTAAGTAGTTAGTTGTTTTACCTCCAGTTTTTAAGTCTATTAATCCTTTAAGTTCCTTATCTGCATTAAGATTAACATTCATATTTCCTATTTCTTTATTTCTTATTTCACCAACACCTTTACTTAATCCCTGTGCATCAATATCTGCAAAGGTTATGTCTGCTTCACTTAAAGATAATTTCCTACCTCCAGAACCACCTTTTGCATTTACTTTAATCTCTTTATCCAAATTAGTTCCGGATTTTATCTGTGCATATACTCTTGAACCTCCACCTTCTAATGGAGTTGTTTCTGCTCCACCCTCAAAATAAGAACTTGCAGTTCCTAAGTCTTTTCTGGAAGGAAAGAACCCTTTACTCTCTCCTTGTAAAATAAAATTATCTCCTCCAAATTGATTTTTTCCAACATTAACAGCAGAAGAATCTGTAACACTAAAAGATTTAGTTGGAGGTAATAAACTTGTTTTGAATACTTCATTAGCACCAAAACCTGCACCTAATCCTGCAAAACCAACATCAAAATAACCTTTTAATGTTTCTTTAGAAGGTTTATAACTTCCATAAATTGGGAAATCATTATTTTTATTTACAAGTAGAGTGTCTTTCTTTGAACCCTTTGAAACTTCATAAACTCCTTTACCGACTAATAAACCAGTTCCAGCAACAGGATTTAAAAGAGATGTTCCTGCATAAATTGCTGTTTCACCAGCAGTCTTTAATTTAGATTTTCCTGAATAACCAGATATTTCATCTAAAGCTTTATTATATTCGTTCTTTGATTCTACTGCTTTCTTAAATTTAACATCATTTTGAACAAAAGAATTAACATCAACACTCATATTTGCATAATCATTCTTTATTATTTTATCTGCTTCATTTTGTAAAAAATATGGGTCACCTATGTTGGGATTTTGTTTTTCTAATTCATTAACTTTATTTAACCCTCTTGATTGTTTAACAGGAGTTGTCTTTCCAAAATCTAATAATTCTTTTGCTCCACCTTTCCCAGTTGGATAGTTTATGGAATATTGTGATTCAGTATTTGTATCAAAGAAATCAACAAATTTACTTCCAGAAGTAAATTCTGGAGTTCCTTTAAATTCAGAAACAGTTGATTGGTCCTTACCTGTTTTAACATAAGTTGAAGTTAAAGAATCTCTATATCTTTTATTTGCCTTATTATAAAAATTAGGTTGGTTTAGATAAGAACTTGTTGAACTTTTTTTATTTGAAACTTGAGAACTTAAACTTGAATTTGGTTGAAGATTTACATTTGTTCCTCCTGTAAGATTCTTATTTGCATTTACAGAAGATTGAGTTGGAACACTAAGGTTATTTCCTCTTGATGTAGTTCCTCCACCTGTTCTTCTTGTTGGTGTCGGAGTTGGAATTGACCTTCCTTGACCAGATGGAAATGATTTTCCATAATCAACAGCTTGACCAGATGATGATGTTTTAGTTGAAGTAAAACCAGAACTGGATGAAGTTGAAGGAACATAGGTTGGACTTGTGTCTTTTCCAGTTATCTTTGTGTAAGTTGATTTTACTGCTCTTACAACATTAGTTTTTATATTGCCAAATATACTCATTCTTTATCCCCCAATAAAATAATAAATCCACACATAGCCATAAAAGATAAACCCCATGTTGAAGGAACCCACATCAACCAATTACTAAATTCTCTTAAAATAAATGGATTATCTTTTACTTGATTTTGAGATAAAAATACTATTCCTGCTCCTATTGTAATCCATAAACAGCTCCAATAAAATCCTTTAAGATTTTGTTTTATTCCTGAATACAAGTTTTTTATTTTCATTTAGTTTTAAGTAAGATTTATAAATTAATAAATGTTCCTATTTAAAAGATTTAAAAGATTTAACAAATGGATAAACCTATATTCGTTCCAAAATTTACTGCCGAATTTAATACTGGACAAGACACTTTAAAACAGCTTTCTCAAATGGAGTGGAATGTTGACATGCTTTTTGTACAATTAAGAGAGATGCAATTACAGGAAGAAATTGATTTAGACACAGTAGATAGATTATATTTTTATTTGATTGAAGTTTATGGTGATAGATTATATTCTATGATGTGGTCCGTTTTACAAGAAGAAGGTAGAGAAAGAGAAAATAAACTAAATGAAATGTATAAGGATTGGAAAAAGAATCATGGAGATAAAATTCCAACTGCATTAATACAAGAATTAAGAGGATATAAGAAATGGCTTTATGAAGTTAAACAAAAGAACATAAAGTTAGGTGTTCCAACGAGAACAGAAACAACAGGTAAAGAAAGACTTGAAAGAGCTGCAGGAATATAAAATGGATTATGATATTATAACAATTCCAGAATGTACAGAAGTTTTTATTAAAAGAGCAAAGAAAGATTATGATGCCGTTGTTGCAATAACTGGAGAAGAAGGAAGTTCAAAGAGTACCTGTGCAAGTAATATTCTAATTGAAAGTTTAAAGAACGAGAATATTCCAGAAGATAAAATGATTGAGATTTTTTTAGAAAGAACAATCTTTTCTCCTAGTAAAGAGAAGGTGGAAACTCAAATGAAAGAAACTCCAAGATATTCTGTACTTAATGCCGACGAGGCAATTAAGATTTTATATAAGTTAAATTGGGGCTCTCCTATTCAAAAGTTCCTAAATATGCTTTATGCATTAGCAAGAAAAGAAAATAAAATTACTTTACTTTGTATGCCAAGATTTACAGACTTCAACGAATTTTTTAGAAAACATAGAATAAAATTTTGGTTACATATTCTTGATAGAGGAATAGGTGTTTTATTTGCAAAGGACTGGAATCCATTTACTGACGACCCATGGTGGATGAAGGAAGGGATGGATGTTGTTAAAAAGAACTATGGAAGGAAGAAGGTTACTGACATGGACACAAAAGAAAAGATAAGGATATTAAGTAAGTTAAGGAACTTTGTCGGAGTTGTTGAATTTGATGATATGCCCACAAAGTTTAGAACTGCATATCGAAAAGCTAAAGATGAATTTGGTTACGACGACATGGGACAAGACACCACAGATATTGGAGCAGGTAAGAGAGCAGAGAAATATCAGGAGTGGATAAGAAAAGCTGTGATTAAAATGGCTAAGACGACTAGGCCTATTGACATATCTAGGGAACTGGATATCCCTTCAACGACTATTTATAGATATCTTAATGAATCTGAACCCATAACCATTCCCACACAGACACTAACTTATAATAAACAAAATAAGGAGATATCTTTTGATTAAATTCTTTTTGGTTTAACAAAAGATAAGAATTGTTAAATATAAGATGGTTAATAGTAGAATAACTCCAATGAAGGACCAAGAAGGGTCATATCTACAACAAAGGGAGGTTCAGGCCCTATTAGATAGAGCAAGTAAGGCGAATGATGGGGGTAGAAACTTTTTAATCCTATTATTATTACTAAGAACAGGCAGAAGGATTGGGGAATTGTTAGAACTTAAACCAAAAGACATAAGATTTGATGATGAAAACGATATAAGTACTGGTATGATTACATGGAATATTGAAAAAAAATATAAGAAAGTAAAGGATGATTCTGAAAAAGGTTATCATACTATTAAAACACACCTAAGAAAATCCAAACCTTTAGATAAACAGGCTATGATGTACCTACTGGAATATATTAGAATTAATGAAATAGGACCAGATGATTATGTTTTCTCCAGTCCATATCTGGAAGATAGACATTTAAGTAGGGTTGCAGTGTGGATTTTCTTAAGTAAATATGCAAAGGAACTAGGAATTAAGGTACATCCCCATAGTTTTAGGCATACTTTTTCTATTATGGTTACTAGACAAATGAAGAATCCTGCAGATTTAAAGAAATTATCTAACCTTTTGGAACATTCTGATATGAGTATAACTGAATCTTATCTTCAATTTGCACCAAAAGAAAGCAGAGATTTATTGAAAGCAACCTTTTTATCTCCAGATGAAGAAGAATAATAAATAAATGGCAGTTTATAGTTCTGCCAAACTCCTTGCTTTGCCTTGCCAGGCCTTGCCTGGCCACGCCAAGCCATGCCACGCCCCGCCTGGCCGAGTGAGTATGAATTCCTTTTGAAGATTAAAGGATAACTACCTTGCTTTGCTTTGCCAAGCCCCGCCATGCCTTGCCATGCCATGCCACGCCCCGCCTGGCCGAGTGAGTATGAATTCCTTTTGAAGATTAAAGGATAACTACCTTGCTTTGCTTTGCCTTACCGTGCTACGCCTAGCCATTCCGAGCCACTTGAATATGAATTCCTTTTGAAGATTAAAGGATAACTACCTTGCTTTGCCAAGCCCCGCCATGCCGTGCCTTGCCATGCCTTGCCATGCCCTGTGAGTATGAAAATCCCTCACAAAAATAAAGAGGGATATAATGTAAAATTTATTTAAATTCTATTTGGAACGCTCCAAAGTTACCAGTTTTTTCTTTTCTGAATCCACCAACTCCAATATGAAATCCTGCCCAGTTTAAAACATTAACAATTTGTTCTGCACTAAGGTTCGCTTTGTTAAATTGAATTGTTACTTCAACACTCCAATCTTCAAAAGCATTTCTCATTATCTTTCTTGGTGAACCTTTCATTCCTGATGTTCTTCCCCAATGTGTCAATACTTTTTGTTTCTTGAACTCCAAAGGAAGAATATCCCCAACAATAGTAACTCCCTCTTTAATATTTCTCATTCCACCTTGTTTGATGTCAAAGAGATATGAAGAAGCTCTAATCATAGAGTTATATATTGCTCTTGCAGGAATACCATATTTTCCATCTTCAGTATAATAAAATTTTGCAGTAACCTTTTCTTCTTCTGAAATATCGTCTTTAGTATAGTTCTGCTTTGATTTTATTTTATTATACTTTTCAAGAACTGCCATATCCATAGGTTCTGGCAAATATGGAGATTTTCCAACTACCTTAACGACTATGGTTCCAATATCCAACTTCTTTAGATTTATCTTTTGTTGAGTTGCCATTTTTTCTTTTCTGTATCTATTGAAGCAAAGATTGGATTAAGTTCCAAGAGTTCAGCATGTCTTTCTTTCCAATAATTTGCTTCTGCTAAAGCTCTATGAATTAATTGAAGCCTATAATCCTCATTATTCATAATTTCAACTATTGGTTTGTATTCTCTAATACCAAACTTACTTTTTTTGTTTGTTGGTTCTTCTGCGTCTTTAACTGACACATTAATACTTTCAAAAGCATATAGCTCTTTATCATCAACAACAATTTTTATCTCGTTGATAAGTTGTCTTGCTTGTCCTAATCTCCACTTTTCTCCTGCTGAAGAATCGTCCCAATCAAAAAATCCATATAACGAACTGGATTTTTTACTCGCCTTACGAAGTATGTTTTCTGCTGTAAGTCCATAAGTTTTTTGAACTTCTAAAACTTCATCAATTACTTCTGGAGTAAATTTCTCTGTGTTCTTGTATTGAAATTTTTCTTGTTTCATTTTACATTACCTCCTTTCAATTATATCAATTTTATCTTTGTGTTTAGAGAGAATATGTTGATTCATCATGTAATCAACTTGCTTTTTAGTATAACCTTCAATTATCTTCTTACAATATTGGCATCTCTTTTTTTCCATATTTAACCTACCCTACCCTACTATATAAATTTTTCTATTTTCATTTTCTAAAACTACGCACTATCTGTATTGTGCGTAGTTTTACATTGATTGATGGTCCGAATCCATATCCCTTAGTATTAATCCAATAACAAAATTAAAAAAATTCAAAGCAAAAAAGACAATAACTGCATCTAATAAGGATTTACGATAATAGTATGTTACAACACTTAATATTATAAATAAGGCTAACTTTTTATTTAACCAGTCTAACATTATTCTTTTCCCTCATAATTTTCCATCCATGAAGTATTTGGACCTCCATAATCAAATTTTTGGTTTCCTCCATATTGAATTTGTGCAAATTTATCTAAAGTTTCATTATCATAATTGCAGTTTTTTAGAAAATTAAATTCATATCCCATTGAATTATTACCGTTTTGGTATCCTAACGAGTAAAAGGCCAAACAATCGTTATTTCGACCTACTATGCCCTTTATAACTAAAATTTGGGTTATTATTAGGAACATTATTAATAAAATTACAGTTATGAATAACATTCCCATTCTTTCTCTATCATCTTTATACAAATTACCTGTGAACATCCAAATTGAAGTAAAAAGAAACAAAGAACCAACAACACAGGCCCAAACATATACTCTTATAGATAAACTATTAATAAAATTAGTGTATGTTTGAGAAGAAAATGCTTTTGAAAAGAATTCAGTTGGAAATCCTTTCTCCAAGAAGAAAATTACCCCAATAACAATAAATAATAATATCATTACTGAAATTAAGATATTATAGGTTTTATCATTCATCTTTTTGCTCCCTTATCCTTTTTACAATTATCCCTGCTTCAATTAATCCAACAGTAAGAGCACCTAATAAGTATGCAAGTATTTCATTAATCATTTCCCATCCTCCTCTGCCAAATTATGAACTAATCCCACCACTAAATAACCAATTCCAAGAGTAAGTCCAATTATCCAGAATAAAGGGTAATTGTATTTATTTAGAAATGTCATTTCCCTTCCTCCACACTTAATTTGTGAACAGCTATAACTTTTGCAGTTAAACAATTTCTTATGTATTCGTGAGTATCTTCTCTTAATGTTGTTTCGCTTTTTGTTGAGTCACAATTTACACAGTTATATAAATCAAATACTGGCTCGTGTTTTAATCCTGTTTGAGTTCCTAAATAACTCCATTCCGTCAAACTCTTATCCCTTTTGCAGTAATATATTTTAGTCATTTTCTTTGTTCTCCTTCTTCTTTTTCATAAAAAGAATTATGAATTCTGTTTATTTTATAAATCATATAAACTAAAACAAGGAATAACATACCAATACTTAAAATAATATTATCTCTCAAAAAGAATAAAATAAATCCAGCAAAAGTAATATACACTAAATAAAGGAAAATCACATAAAGAAGTAAAATAGTAATTATATAAAATTCATTTGTTTCTATTTTTCTTAGTTTTTTTTCTTTCATTTTCTTTGTTCTCCTGTGATTATAAAACCCCTCAAAAATTAAAGGGGTAAGTTAAATAAAATTTAAACGATTGTATAATCGTTTTTAGTGCCGTCCGATTTTACTACAACGGTAAATTCAACTCCTTGGAGTTGATTTGCGTGTTTTGTAGCAAGTTCAACTAGTTGACCGTAAGTTGATGCAGGTGTTTTCCCTTTTCCAAAAGTCCAGATTTTTTCTTCTTCATTTACAAGAATCTTTATCTTTGCTTGGGGTGTTTTTTCTTCACCTTGAACATATGGGTCAGCTTCTTCAAGTTCTGACAATGCTCTCACCTTGAATTGACCAACTTTGGGTTTCCAGTAGGAAGAACCTTCTTGCAGTTTTTTTAATTCACTTTGGTAGTCCATTTTAACTCTTTGACCTCCTTTCAATTATGTTAGTTTTCATTTCCCTTCCTCCAATATTTCTTCTAATATTTCATCTGCGTTTTTTTCTTTTGGTTTTATTGCATTTGGATATTTGTGTTTTAAGTAATCTAATTCTGCTTCCATTACTAAGTAATCTTCATGGATTTTCTGTAATTGTCCGATTGTCATGTTTTCAAATTGTGGTAAGCTCATTTTCTTTTCTTCTCCTTTTCTATTACTTCAATATCTTCTATGTTCACCAATGTTCCTTCTTCAATGCCGTAGTCTGTTAAGTCTGGCTTTGCCAATCTTATAACATACGAGTTTCCCCATTTACTAACTTGTCTTATTCTTTTTGCCATTTTTTTCTAATATTCATAGGGTATTAAAGTTTATAAATGTTTTGGTTTTGTTTATGTTTTGTTTTATAGTTCTCTGGCAGTTATCCCTATCTCTTAATGTTTCTGGTTCTTCAACCAAACTCCCCACAGAAACATCGCAATGAAAGTAGAGGTTATTCAGAGGTGATTTAACTGAATAAGGCACTTTGTTAGGTTTTACTGCCAGAGAATTAATGCCATGGGCAGAAGAATAAAAAGAGGTGGTATGGAGGGACTCCATAGGTTTTGTCTGGGTTTTACTTCTCCCATGGCTTTCCAGACTATGAATCTCCAGAAGGAAAAAGGGTTGATTAAAACCTTCTGGAGTGTGAGTTGTTCGGTATACCGAACAAGTAGGTGTATTTCTTAACAGGTTTAACAGGTTTAACAACATTCCCCACTTAGTTTCCCATGTGTGTATATGAGTGAGAATACCTGTGAAACCTGTGAAACCTGTGAAGTCTAATCTTTCCATTTTATTCCAAGCCAAACACGAGCATTTCCCCCCCTTCCATCATGTAACCAATCAAAGTATTTTGTTGTAGATTCAAACCCCATTTCTTTCATTTTCTTCCCAATAGAAGTTTCTGACATAATTCTGTATCTATTTTCATTGGACCAAGAAAGAAATTTTTTAATAAAATCTGATTTAGTTATAAAATGGTTTGCATCTTCAATAATAAAATTCTTTAAGAATTTATCCAGAAAGTTACTTTTTGACTCATATCTCTCCATCCTTTCCTCAACACTCCCTTCTTTATGGAATTCCCTCTTATCTAATAAATCTTTTAATATTCCTAAGGATTTAACTGCCAGAATCTCATATTCTTCTTCAGGTATCTCTCCTAATATATCTTTTTTTTCTGAGAATTGATTAGGAAAATCAATAATCATCCATCTCCTATAAAAACCAATAGTTTTGTCTGTTGTTGAAGGAAGATTATTTGTAGAAATTAATATCTTTGCGTAGTTTATCTCCTCTAATAAGTCTTTATTTTTGTATTCAAACCCAATTAAATCCCCCCCACTTAATTTTTTAAGCATAGAAGTTTTACTCATCTCATTAAAATTTGTTTCTCCCATCTGACAAACTAATTTTTTATGTAGTCTTGTTAATTCAAATCTGGAATTTAATAAAGTGTCCAACTCTGTTGCTCCACAATTATAATCTCCAATAAACTTCCTTAGTAATTCTAAAAATTTACTTTTTCCATTCATTCCACCACCAATAAAACAAAATATTCTATGGATTGGGTAAGAAGGAATTAAACAATAAGCAATAATTTCATATAAAGTTTTAACATAATCTTTACCAACCCACTCCTCAAATATTCTGTCCATCGTTGGTGTATTAATAAACTTATCTTTATGTAGAGCATAAGGAATAGGATTGGTTACAAAATAGTCGGGTGTTGCTTTAAACTCCTCACCTGTCATTACATCAACAATTAAATCTCTAAATTGAATCCATGTTTCTTTAGGTGTTAAAGGAATCTTTCTCCTCCCATATTGCTGCATTGATTCTATTATTTCTGTTTTTTCTTTTGATGAGACAGTGTTTGCACTTGAATGGTCACTCACCATGTTTAAAATATCTTTATCATCGACATTCTTCCATCTACATTCTGCTTTATCCCATAACCACCAAATTCTTGAACGGTCATAAAAATATGGTTGTATTTCCCATATTTGTTTTGCTAAATCAGATTTATCCAAATAACTATCTATTATTTGATTAACTTTTCTTACCTCCCCAATCTTTTGAGATTGAAAACCAGAATCGATTATTAAAGAACCATCTTCCTCAATTCTTCCAAACTTACCAAAATCCTTAACAATCATCTCGGCAAATTCTTTCATAGAATCAATATCCGTCATACTCCTCCACCTCTTTTATCATTTCATATCCACATGGACATAACACCATAATTATATTATCTGCCTTTGCTGTTTCTCTCTTACAATTTGGACATTTAAATTTGTTTGTCATTTTACTTCATCTCCATAAACATCCCATCCTTCCCTTTTCTTTCTTGCAAAATAATCTAATTTCCTCCCAGCACAAATTTCATCAACCATCTTATAAAATATTTCTGGCTTAGCTGAGTGTTCTGTTCTCTTTTCAGATATAAGAGTTGACCATTTGGTATTGTTAAAAAATGGTTTTCCTTTTATTGCTAAAATACAATGTTCAGTTTGACTTCTTAACCATCTCCCAGTTCCAATATGTTGTTTATCCCAAGTAACCATGCTCTTTAATTCAAAACCCCATTCCTTAAGTAAAGGATAACAATCTGGTAAGAATAAATTTGTAGTCCATAACCAAAGAACACAATCATCTTTTATTGGAAGTTTAATATTTTTTATCTCATCCAAAGTCATTGTCATATATGGAGTTGTCCCTCTAAAACCTTCAGGATTATAATTTTCATCTGTTCCATAATTCCAAGGAGGGTCAATTACAATAACATCATAAAGCCCTTTTGGTTGTTCTAAAACTTCTTTTTGGAGTTCTTCTCTTTGCTGTTTAATCTTTTCAAGGCGTTCTTCTCTTTTTACATCTTGCAAAGTGATTTCTCCCTTTTTTATTTGTTCTACTTTTTCGGGAGATTTTATAATAAGTTTCTTAACATCTCTGATATACTTTTCATTAACATTAAACATCTTTCCTGCTTGAACAGAACTCCTTTCACCAGCTTTGGGAATTTTTTCCACAAGCTGTGGTTTATTACCACCAGTAGATGTAGCTTGTCTTTTTTTAGCTTCTTCCTCCAACATAGGCATAACTTCCTGTGCAATTACGGCTCTCTGGTCAGCA
>PKTL01000016.1 GCA_002867475.1 Candidatus Woesearchaeota archaeon | reverse complement strand
ATCCGAAGAACTTCACTTACCTCATCAACAAGCAAACCAACCTGATCTTCACCAACCTCAACAACTATTATTCGAGTCTTATCATCAACTTCTTTTTCTTGCATGTGAAGCTTCTTCGCAAGATCAATCACACCAATAACATTACCACGAAGATTAATTATACCCTTAAAATAATCCTCAATATCAGGAATCTTGGTAATATCAACAAGCTTAATGATCTCTCGAACATCATTTATGTCAAAACCAAACTCCTCATCAGAAATATTGAAAACAATAAGCTGTCTCTCATAAACAGCTGATTTTGTCTCTTCTGGCATTTCTTACACCTCATCAACCTTGAACTGATTAACAAGCTGCTTCAATTCTTCAGCACCCTTAGCAAGACTCTGGGCACTGTTTGATACTTGCTGAACACTACCAGTAATCTCTTCAACACTTGCACTAACCTCTTCAGAAGATGCTGCGCTTTCTTCAGCAACATTACTAACTTCTTGAATAGACTTCTTAACTTTTTCACTGCTTGCTAATTGTTCTTGAGTGGCTGCCGTTATCATCTCAAAGTCTGAAGCAACCTCAGCAATCTTTGAACCAATCAAGGTCAATGAATTAAGTGCTTCATTAACTATTTCACCACCTTCAGCAACCTCTTTAGTGCCTTTTTGCATATTCTCAACACTTTGTTTTGTGCTATTGATAATGTCTCCAACCATGTCTTCGATCTGTTTGGTTGCTTTTTGTGATTCTTCAGCAAGTTTTCTAACTTCATCAGCTACAACTGCAAAACCTTTACCAGCCTCACCAGCACGAGCCGCCTCAATCGCAGCGTTCAAAGCAAGAAGATTAGTCTGCTCAGATATACTATTGATAACCTCAATAATCTTATTGATCTCTTGAGTTTTAGTACCA
Organism: Candidatus Woesearchaeota archaeon; assembly: GCA_002867475.1. GTDB lineage: Archaea > Nanobdellota > Nanobdellia > Woesearchaeales > BM511 > BM511. The sequence continues at coordinate 23,078 of PKTL01000016.1, read as the reverse complement.
AGTTCTTGCATGTTAAGAGCGCTACTTGCAACACTATCACTTATCACTTTCATCTTCTCACCAGCAAGCTTAGCAGACTCACCACCTTTCAAAGCAACTTCTTTTGCTTCGTTTGCTTTTTGGCTTGAACTTTGTGCATTTTCTGCAACGTTACCTACGGAAGATATTAATGCTTCAGTTTCTTGTTTTGAATCACCTACATTTGTACTAAGAATCTGACCACCTTTAGCAATCTCTTGAACAGTTGCACTTACTTGTTCAGTGCTTGCATTTGTTTCTTCACTGCTAGCTGATAATTCTTCAGCGGTTGCTGCCATCTTATTAGCATTCGCTATAACATTTTGTATCATCTGCTTGAAATTTTCAACCATCTTATTAAAGCTTCTAGCAAGACTTCCAATCTCATCTTGTTCAGTCATTATAGCATTATCAATCTTTATTCTTAAATCGCCTTGAGCTAATTGCTTTGATGCAGATTCAAGACTTATCAAAGGTTTTGTTATAATTCTTGCAATATATAATGAAATTGTCACACCAAATATTATTGATAATACTAATGACGTCCAGACGACACTTGAAAAATTTCTTTTATAAGTATTTATTAGATAAAAAACACTTTCAAGATCGCCAACGATCTCTTCTTTTATCTGGTTTATTCTTTCCCCTATATCTGCTGCGTATCCATCAAACTGAAGCATATATTCATTTCCTTCCTCTCTTCCTTCATCAATGTATGCACGAGCCATCAATTGACCAAACTCATAATATGCATCAAAAGATTCATCAGCAGCTTGAACTAAATCTAATTTATCAAACTCGCCAATCTCTTTCAAGTCTTTTTTCAAAGCGTCAGAATTCTCATAATACACTTCAGCCCAACTTGCAGCTTCATCAAAACCATCTTCCCAACCAGTCGCTGACGCATCTGTCAACCATTGCTGAACCTGAAACACTGCTGTTCTCATCTCTAATGCATAAAGAGCATTAGGAGTTGAATGTTCTTGTAGGAAGTCCATCTCTTCGTTAGCACTTCCAAATGTTACTAGACCTACTGTTCCTATAATCAATGAAAAAGAAAGGATAATTCCAAAAGCTATATACAACTTATTATTTATTTTCAAATTTGCACCTCACCTGTAAATTATTAACATGTAATAACTTAATTTTTAACAAAATATTAAATTTTTGTGAGGGTTTATAAATTTTTCTAACCAAAATTAATAAATGAGTTAATAAAATTAAATAAGTAAAAATTTATCTCAATCTTATAGCATCAAGATTTGCTGGGCACACAGTTTCTATCTTATACTGCTTATGAATACTGCTTGCGAGGTCAATACAGCTTCCTTTCTCTCCATGATTAACTATAATCTTTCTTGGTCTTGGAACAACTTTTCGAACAAAGTTCATCAATTGTTTCCTACTACTGTGCCCTGAGATTATAATTTTATGAACTTCCATCTTAACTTCATAATTGTCTTGTTTCTGACCATTTATGAAAGTTATATTCTTATCGCCATTCAATATTTTTCGCCCCAAGGTTCCTTCACCTTGATATGAGCTGAAGACTAAACTATTTTTATTGTTTTCACAAAATGATTTCAGATATTCTACACTTGGTCCCCCATTAAGCATTCCACTTGTTGCAAGAACTATGCAAGGCCCTTCATCTTCGATTATCTTTTTTCTTTCCTCATTACTTCCTACTCTACTGAATTGTTCGCTTAAGAAAGGATTGTTATCCTTATGAAATATTTGGTTTCTTACTGTCGAGTTCAAGAATTCTGGATAAGCTGTATGTATGGCGGTGATATCCCACACCATCCCATCAATATATACTGGAACTTTAGGTATTTTTCCTTCTCTCATCATCTGTTCAACTATTATTAAAACTTCTTGTGCTCTTCCAGAACCAAGGGTTGGCATAAGCACTTTCCCTCCACGTTTTATTGTTTGTTGAACAATATCAATGAATACCTCATCATCAGGTTCTTGCTCTGAAGCATTCTTGGAACCATATGTTGATTCGATTATCATACTTTCAAGTCTTGGGAATTTTGTCATTGCAGGACTAAGAAGAGCTGTGTGCCCATATTTTTGGTCTGCTGTATAAAGCAGGTTATGAAGTCCATTTCCAATATGTAAATGTACCATCGCTGAACCAAGCATATGTCCTGCGTTATAAAGTGTTATTCTAACATCTGGAGTTATATCACTCACTTCTTCATAATCTAAAGTGATTGTATGTTTTACCATCTCTTTTATGTCATCACTTGAATAAAGAGGTTCTTTTCCTTCTCCTCTTGAAATCTTTATTGCGTCAAGTTGAAGCAATGCCATTATATCTCTTGTTGGTTCAGTACAATATACTGGACCTTTATACTGCATCTTGTAAAGGAAAGGTAAAAAACCTGTATGATCTGTGTGTGCATGAGAGATGACTACTGCATCAAGCTCTTCTATCTTAAATTCAGGTGCTTCGAAATGAGGATATGATTTGGAATCCATCTGTGAAACATCTATTCCACAATCGAGAAGAACTCTTGATTCTGGTGTCTGGAGCAAAAGTGCGCTTCGACCAATCTGTCTTCCTCCACCAAGGAAAGTTATTCTTACCCATTCTTCTTTTTTTCCTCTCATCCAACCATTATATATCCTATCACCTGTCTTGTTCAAGAATTTTCTTCTGTAATCTGTGTTTTGATATAATACGCTTCGAATACTTTCTATAAGCGCACTTCTAATTGCAGGTGTTCTTCTTATTATTGGTACCCAAGAAGTTTTTCTCTTTATTTTTTCAAGATTTTCTCCTTGTTTTCCTATTGCAATACCTGGTTTTTCAACCTCAATTATAGCAATGCTTCTTTGCGAATCAAATATTATATTTCCTATAAGTGCTTCTTCAGTTATTATTTTCCTTATCTCATCTTCTGCTTTTTCTGCTTCTAATGTGACTGATGGATCAGGTCTCAATTCTATTCTTTTCTTAAACTTGCCCACTGTTTCTCTTATGATTCCTTTATTATCTAAGAAAAAGTCCTTATCTTTTGTATATAAGACTATGTTTGCTCCTTCAAATACTGCATCACTAATTGAATTAGGAGGCATCTCTTTAAGCATTTCTTTTATGATTTCTGCCATCTTTATCACTTAAAATATATTAATAAAAAATATTATAATAGAAATTAATGCAGTAATTTTGCATCGTATTGATATGAAGCTATTTTTTCTACACCTTTTTCTGTTATTTTTACAACATCATATCCATTTCCGCTTGCACTATCTCTTTTCTGTGCGATTTCTAAAGCATTTATTGCTAATTTTTCTGCATCAACAGTTGTTATATCTTTTTTGTATTTGTCTTCAAGTACTGCGTATGCAAAAAGGCTTCCTGAACCGTCTGACGCATATTCATCTATTTCAGTTAGACTTCCATCAACCCCTATCTCATAACTTGCAAAACCATCAACATCATAACCACCAACTAAGAACCCTACGATTCCTGGAACTGCTGAAAAGTTTCTTATGTTTGAATAGCTCATGCTTGCAAGAAGATTTGCTGTTTCTTTGACTGTTATCTGTCTTCCAGTTTTTACTTCTCTAAGCTTGATTTCTGCTTTGATATATTTAGTTAATAATTGTGCATCACTTACTAATCCAGCGATTGTGATTGCGATATTTTTTGATATTGGGAAAACTTTTTCCACTTTCTTATTTGCTATGAAATGACCTGCTGTAGCTCTTTTATCAGCTGCCATGATTATTCCATCTTTACAGTATATACAAACTGTTGTTGTTCCTGTTTTCTTAAGGTTTTTTTCGTCCATAATACATTACACCCATATCTTTTTATTAGTGATTATAATTTATCTTCTTACTCTATAAACATTCTTGCATGTTCAATCTTATCAAGAATTAATTATCAACGAAAAACAATCAGTTATATTTAAACGTTTTGATTGTATAAACTTTAAATGGATTTCATTAGAAACCCTTAAATATTAATCAAAATTAATGTTTTTTATGAGTGATAACTATTCTTGGACTGAGAAATATAAGCCTAAAAGTTCTGATGAGATTCAAGGCCAAGATAAAGCTGTAGAACAACTGATCAATTTTGTGAAAAATTATAATCCTAAATTTAAGAAAGCTGGTTTTTTGTATGGGGAGCCAGGCAGTGGTAAGACTTGTAGTGTTCATACTGTAGCTAAAGAAGCTGGTCTTGAGCTTATTGAGATAAATGCTAGTGATGTCCGTAATAAGGATGAAATCGAACAAAAAATTGGTGCTGTCATGGGACAGCAATCGCTTTTCTTTAGTTCTAAGTTGATTCTTATGGATGAGGTTGATGGAGTTAGTTCTACAAAAGATAGGGGTGGTCTTGCAGCACTTGGGAAAATGATTGAAAAATCTAAGTACCCTATAATTCTTACCGCAAATGACCCTTTTGATAAGAAATTTGCTGATCTAAGAAAAAAAAGTGTTATGATCGAATTTCATGGATTAATGTATACATCAATTGTTAAAGTGTTAAAAAAAATTGCTGATAAAGAAAATATTTCGTATGATGATAATGCGTTAAATAGTCTTGCTAGACGTAATGGAGGAGATCTTCGTGGAGCAATCAATGATTTCCAAACCTTGTCAGGAATAACTAAAAAGCTTGATATGGGCGATCTTGATGATCTGGGGACAAGAAAACACACTGAATCAATGCATGAAGCATTAATAAAAGTATTAAAAACTATAAAACCCGAAATTGCTTTATCTGCTTTTGATAATGTTGAAGAGAATCAAGATGCAATAATAATGTGGCTTGATGAGAATATTCCAAAAGAGTATGAAAAGCCTGCTGATATCGCAGGAGCATATGACGCTCTTAGCATGGCTGATATTTATCGTAAAAGGATTAAACGTTGGCAACACTGGAGGTTCATGGTTTACATCAATGACTTTATAACTGCAGGGGTTGCTCTTTCAAAGGATGAAAAATATAAGAAATTTGTAAAATATTCACCGACAACCCGTATATTGAAGATGTGGCAAGCTAATATGAAGTTTGGTAAGCGTAAAGAAATCGCTAGAAAAGTCGCAGCTTATACCCATACCAGTCCTAAATATGCTTTGCAAAATGTTTTACCTTATCTTAAAAAAATCTTTGAAATGAATAAGAATTACGGTCAAATGCTTGGTGAAGTTCTTGAACTTGATAATGCAGAAATTACTTGGCTTAGTCAAAAGAACTAAGGTTTTATCAGTGATGCATATCTCTCTTTAAATTTATTTATTCTATCAGGCACATCAATATAAAATATTGGAAGAGGACTTAAAATATCATAATAATGAGGGATACTAGACATCATACATAAAGGGTTCACCTTTAAATTATCATAATTTACTTTTGCCCATCGATCTAAACCACCTCTTTTTCTATGAGATACCGAATATAATCCTCCTTTTATGAGAGGATGTGCTCCTGATGAATTCTTTACAGTTTGAAATGCGAGAAGGATATGACTCCCAGCTTCTTTTAAAATGCCAATGAATTGATTATTAATATAGGCTAATTTAATATCTTTGCCTAAAAAATTTATATCATTTCCAAATGCTGATTTTTTAAAATAATTGTAGGTTTCTGAACAAACATAAGAAATGGAGATTGTTGTATCTACAAAAATATTGTCACTTTCTATATAATCATCAATAGGATATTTGGTCTTATTAATTTCACTTTTTATATTATCAGAAGGTAAAACACTTAAAATGGGTAAAGAACATCTTTCGATAAGATTCATATTAAATTCTTTTTTTGATTCTGTATGTTCTTGTATTATACTTAATAGATTATTAAGATATTGTTGTCTTTGCATTGATTCAAAAAGAGAAAATAGTTAATATAAAAATATTGCTTATTATCACCTTTTCATTTAAAAAGAAAAACCTTTTTATATAAATCACTTATACCTTATTATTATGACACAAAGTATGCGTTTCAAAGCAGGGCTCGGGAATTACTAATTCTACTTTCGAATAATTTATAATACATTACAATTAACTAATTGACAATTAAACTGACAATTATTTCAACAAAAAATAAAAACATAATAAAAAATATACAAATAATATTCATGGTGAAAACAAATGGCAAATGATAAAGAAGTAAAAAAATCTACTGATGAGATGGCAGCGTTCTGTAAAAGGAAAGGTTTCGTTTTTCCAAATAGTGAAATCTATGGAAGCTTTGCAGGATTCTTTGATTATGGACCTCTGGGAGTAGAATTAAAGAATAATCTAAAAAATCATTATTGGAAAAGATTCATACAGGATAGGGATGACGTTGTAGGAATTGATGGAAGTATAATCAGTCACCCTACTGTTTGGAAAGCAAGCGGTCACGCTGATCATTTCGATGACCCCATGGTTGATTGTATGAAATGTAAAGCTAGGAGCAGAGCAGATCATGTTATTAGTGATGCTACAGATCTTCAAACTGATGGTATGAGTCTTGATGAAGTCAATGAAACAATTAAAAGCGAAGGTATAAACTGCCCTCATTGTGGCGGAACCTTTGGTCCTGCACAAACATTTAATCTTATGTTTACTACCCAAGTTGGGCCGGTTAGTAATAAAGATAGTTTAGCTTATCTTAGACCTGAAACTGCACAACTAATATTTGCTGATTATAAACAAGTTGTTGAAACAAGCAGGGTTAAGCTTCCTTTTGGAATCGCTCAAGTAGGTAAAGCGTTCAGGAATGAGATAAGCCCTAGGAATTTCCTTTTTAGATGCAGAGAATTTGAACAATCTGAAATAGAATTTTTTATCCATCCTGAAAAAACAAATGAATGCCCTGAATATGATAATATAAAAGATATGAAGATTCAGATAATCACCGCAAAAAATCAAGATGCTGGAGAAAATCATATAACTACAACTTTCAAGCAGTTAGTTGATGATAAGATCATTAAAAGTACTTGGCATGCTTATTGGCTTGCTGAATTCTATACTTGGTTCCTTGATCTTGGAGTTAACAAGGAAAATCTTAGACTTAGAGAGCATTTAACTGATGAACTTGCACATTATGCTCAAGCTTGTTTTGATATTGAATATAAATTTCCTTTTGGATGGCAAGAGATTCATGGTATGGCTGATAGAAGCACTTATGATCTTGCGCAACATCAAAAATTCAGTAAGAAATCAATGGAAATTCATGATGAAGAAAGCGGGAAAAAAGTTCTTGGTCATGTTATTGAACCTTCACAAGGAATCGATAGAGCATTTTTAACATTGATGTTTGATGCATTTACTGAGGATAAAGAACGTGAAAATATTGTTTTGAAGCTTCATCCTAAACTTGCACCGATAAAAGTTGCAGTTCTCCCATTAGTAAAAAAGGATGGACTTGCTGAACTTGCAAAGGAAGTAGAATGTGATTTAAAAGAAGATTTTGCAACATTTTATGACAAAAGTGGAAGTGTTGGTAGAAGATATGCAAGACAAGACGAGATTGGTACTCCTTACTGTGTCACTATTGATTATGAGAGTAAAGATGATAAAGCTGTAACTATAAGAGATAGAGATAGTACTGAACAAAAAAGGGTAAGAATTGAAGATCTAAATGATATTATTGGAAAACTGATTAAAAGAAAAATAGAATTTTCAAATATTTAGAGTTTTTATATAATCTTTAAATATTACCTCTTCTTTTTATTTTTTTAAGATGCTCATAAAAGATATAATTGCAAAAACTGGCAACAATGATGTTGTCGCTGAAATTATTGAGATAGGTCCTATTCGAGAATTTGAAAAGGAAGGAAAACAAGGAAGAGTTGCTACTGCAACAATTAAAGATGAAAGCGGCATAATTCAGCTTAGTCTTTGGAATGAACAAATAGACCAAGTAGAAATTAATGATAGGATTGAAGTTAAAAATGCTTGGTGTGATGAATGGAAAGAAGAATTGAAGCTTTCTACAGGTAAATTTGGGACTATAAAAGTTCTTAGTAGTAATGAAAAACTAAGTCATTTCTCAGATGTCAAATCAGAAGAAGATACTGAAACTTCATCAGAGGATCTATCTAAAGATGATATAATATATCCTGAAGAATTCTTGGATGCTGACGAGAATATTTGAGTAAAGTTTTTAAATAAACACTTAATTCTAAATCATTAAATGGGTCCTTAGCTCAGACTGGGAGAGCACTACGCTGAAGAAATTCAGGTAAAACTTTTTCAGTTACGTAGGTGATCAGCGTGCACAAGGGCTGACCTAAATCCTGGGTTCAAATCCCAGAGGACCCATTCCTTGTGCAATTCTTTTATTCTCTCTAATTTATGATGATTTGATGAACCAATTTCTTCAATGAATTTTAGAATATCTTTTTTTCTATTTATCCTTAAATAATAAATTGTTGAAATAAAACCTCTTTTATCATTTTGTATTTCTTTATTTAAACATGAAAAATATCCTAATTCATTAAAAGCTCCATATAAATCTTGGATTAATTCCTTATTTTTTGAACCGAAACTGATTGAATTTTGTTTTCTCTTTCGTAATATTAATGAACCATCTGTATCAAAATATCCTCTTATAAAAGATTTTAAATATTTTATATCTTTTTTTATCCAAAATGGGATAATTAAAATTTCTTTTTTCCCAAGAGGCATTCCATTTTCATGCAAAAATTTTACTAATAACTTAGATTTGATCTGAGTATATAAAGTATTTTGATCTTTCCTTAATATTAAATTAGGATATAACCCAAATAGATTATGGAATAAATCATGAATATACTCTTTATGATATCTAAAATCCTTAATTTTATGTCCTGCTATTTGTAATACATAACCAGATTTATATTCAGCTATATATCCATCACCAAAAAGAATTCCTATGAATTCAGCTAACTCAAAAGATTTGTTTGGGATTTTTATAATATTTTTATTCATAAAATAACAAGTTGGAATAAATGTTTAAAAACTTCACACATAAATGTCTTGTGTCCTCTGAATTACATATCTCCTAATATCTTTAATCCGATTATATTGAAAAGTAACATCACAATTATTGTTATTGTTGAATATAGAAGCGTGCTTTTACTAAGATTTATCCCAAGAGAAAATCTTTCACCATCCTTATCTTTCCCATTCTCTATCTCGTTTGCCATAACTGTCAACACATATACTAATTGAACTACATAAACTCCTACAACAGCTTGAAAATAATAGGTTGGTATTCCTGACTTGAACATTGAATCTAAAAGAGTCATGCTTCCACCTGCTTCAGAACCGTCAACATTTATGTTTGATATCTTTCCAAGAATACTTCCTATCATACTTGTTATTCCAACAACAATCCCTGTAAGTGAAGGTGCAAGAAAACTTATCTGACCTTTAACTGAAGATAATACTTCCCCCATAAGATCTTTTACTCTTTCGTCAACCCTGTGCATCTCTTTTATGTAATTTGCAACGTTTATTATAGCTTGGCTTGCTATCTTTGGTCCTTTCTTACTGCTTTGGCTAAGAACCTTCATACTGCTTTCTATAAGGTTTGAAGGATAATCTTTCAATACTCCAATCTTTGGATCGAAAACAGCCATCTCTATACTCATTCCAAGCTTTGATATCTTGTTTGATACATCTTTGAAAAAGTTTCCAGTGACTGTGTTGTCCATCAATTCTGCAACCTTTTCAAATGCTATCTCTGCAGGTAATCCATCTCCAAGACGATTTCCTAATTGGAAAAGTGCTGATGAAAATTCAGTTTCTAATGTTTTTACTCTATCTCTTATTTCTTTTACAGCTTTTGATTTCTGCTTGAAATAAAAACCGAAAGATAACGCTAATGATAAAGGGATAAACACACTTATAACTGATGCGCCGAGACCAAATGGTCCTGTCATAACTTTGTTTCCAGATGCTTTTTCGACAGGTTTGTATTCTAAAAAATATATTGCTTTTTCATCGCTTTGATCTATCCTGTATATTGGATCCCAACTTGGTTCTGGATCTATAAAATGTATTATTTGAGGGGAAATCGCTATCAAAAATAATATCACTCCCATAATTATTGCTGCATTTTTTGCTGTTAATGATGTGCCTTTCATTATAAAATCAAGTTTTACATCGGAGGATTTTTTTCTTTCTGGATCTTCAGCTATATCTATTTGTGCGCCGCCTCCTGGACGTGTTGAAAGAGCAATTTTTGATAAGTAGTATACTCCAAAAGGAAGTGCCACGTTGTAAAACGCTGCTAAATGCCACCATTCTATTCCTCCCATAAAGTTTATTGCTAAAGGTGCGATAACTAAAGTTAATATTGGCAATATGACTCCAAGCATAGTTATCATAGTCATAGGGCTTTTAAGCTCATGAGCATATTTCAGCATCTTTTCATATGTTTCATCAAGAATTACTTCTAATGCTTTATCAAGTGCTGCAACTCTTCTTTCTTCACTTGATTCATACAATGAACTCATGATAAGATGGATTGATTCTACAAATTCCATATTTGTCTCTTTCCACCCTTCAAGATAATCATCAAGAGAATCCTTTATGGATTCAAACTTGCCAGTCTCTATATTCCACACAACTCTTTTGAAATCAAGACTTAAAGGAGGTGATAAGTGTTCTGACGCGAAATCGATTGCGAGTTCAAGATTGGAAGTGTGCCTCATGTAAGTTACTATATAAAAAACTGAAAGAACCATCTGGTTAGATGCTTTCATCTTCCAATCATTAGCTAAAAAAAATGGAACTTTTTGCAAAGGCACTATTAGTATTGTTCCGATTATAACTGCAAAGAATACAAAAAAAAGACTTGTGAATTGTTCCATGCCTAAAGCGGTTGTTATGACAAAAGGCATCACATAACCAAATACCATACCTCCGAGTATCAATGCTAAAAAAGCTAAGAAAGGAAAAGAATATGCACCAGTAGGGGTTATGTTTAAGTGACATGTATCTATTGCTTTTTCCAGTTTTTTAGAAACTACTTCCGAAGGTTTATAATTTATGTATTTCTCACTGATCTTGCATGCTTTCTCATAAAGATTCATCTTTTTTTGAACATATTCCTGTTTGAAATCTTCATATTCTTGAGAAATAAATTTTTGAGGCTGGAAATCTGTACTTTCATTATTTTTTCTAGCTAAATTAAATTCATCAACTTCTTTTTTTGCAGATGAAAGATTGACATCAAGCTTATCCTTATATTTGCTCATCAGCTTTTCAAGTTCATCTCCAGATATGTCACCCATTTTCAACCATTATCCAAAATCTTATTTGTTTTTCTTATCGCTATAGCTTGATCAAGCCATTCTTTAAATTCTAAAATTATTTTTTCATTATCAATTGAACCATAAGTTTCTTTTATCTCACTTACTAGAAGGTGCATCTTATCATTGCATTTTATTACGAATTCAGCTTCTAATAGTTCCCTGTCTTTTTCTTTATCATATGCTTCCATTAAAACTTCCTTTATTTTTGATCTAAGAACTATGTTTTCCCATACCGCATCCCAGTTTCCTGCAAAATCTGCTATGTTTGCTGCTATATCCTTTAAAACTTGACTCTCCCCATTTATGAGTGCGTCGGTTGGTTCAAGCTTATCTGTTTCAGCATTGTATTTCATAAGGTCTACAAACCCTCCTTCTCTTTGAGGATCATCATTCCAATCTTTTCTTATCTCTGTTATCTGTGTAACTCTTCTTTTTTTATGAAGACCATCTGCGCTTTTTATAGGATTGGCAATGACACATATGTCAAGTGCTTTAAAGCTTGTTTTTGGTATTCCTATAGCGTTCACACATCTGTCATAGACACCATAGGGATTATCTGCGTGGAAAGTTCCACCTACAACGTTAGCTCCTGCTCCAACCCTCATAGCTTCAAAAAGAGCTATAGCTTCTGTGCTTCTTACTTCTCCTACGAAAAGGGAGGAATCTCCAAGCCTTAATGTACTTCTTATTCCATCTGTTGCTGTAAATTCATTGCTTCCTTTTGCAAGCGCGCTTGCAACTTTCATAGCAACAATATTGAATCCAAGGTTTTTCATCGCACTAAATGGAAGCTCTAATGTATCTTCAATAGTTATTATCCTATACCTTCTCATTATCTCAATCATTGCGGCTGAAAGAAGAGAAGATTTACCGCTGCTTCTAGTACCGCAGATGAAAAAGGTTCTTGTTCCATCTATCAAAAAGCTAAGAAGGCCTGCTGATAATGTATCTATTGTTTTATTTTCTATGAATAAGGGAAGCGTCCATGGCCTTTCCCTATGCTTTCGAAAACTGTATGCGAGACCCGTAGGGTTCAATGGAGCAGTTATTGCTGATATCCTGGTTGATGCTCCGGGCAATTCAAGTTCTGTATCAAGTAAAGGGTCTGCTTCGTCAAAGGGTCTTCCACTTATCATCCTTAGTTTTGATGCCCAGCTTTCAGCCTCAGCACTTGTTGGAATTATATTTGTTTCACAATCATCATATTTTCCATGAACTATAAATATTGGAAGTGTACCAAGAGGACTGTTTATAGATATATCTTGCATCTCATCATCTTGTAATAAGAGCTCTATCAAGCCAAAACCAACAGTGTATCTTACAAGTATCTGTGTGAGTTCATCATATTCATCATTTGTAAATTTGAGATTCTTATAGTTTGAAAGTTCTTCTATCAAGTCTTTACCTACATTATAGAAAACTTCTCTCATTCGTTTTGGATCGACAAACTCACTTTTTTTTGGTTTATGCTCTGCAAGAATATTTCTTGCTAAATCTAATACCTCATACTTTTCTTCACTAAGCTTAAACTCCGGAGGCATCATATGATACATTGTTTTTACATTGTTTGGAAGACGAAATATCGTTACCTCTGTATTTTCACCAATATTATAATTGTCTATCTCTTCTCCTCCTTGAGGATATCTAGCCATGATTTTAGTATACATGAAATCAGGTTTTATTATAGGGTTGAAAATTTTCCTGTAGATATCTCTATTTTCACTTGTGTATCCTGCGATGTAGGGTTGAGATATTATAATAAGTCTTGTCTTTTCAAAGTCGGAGAGGATTGTTGATAAAAGATCAATATATTTTTTTCTTGCGTTTGCTTCTTCAGCAAGCACTGTTTTTTCGAGTATTATCTTTTCTCTTCTTATTGTTCTTATAAGCTCGACATATGCGCCGAGTGGGTCTTTTTTCAATAAGTTGAAAAGTATCTGGTGCACTTCATTATACCATTGATTATTAAGAGGAGAATTTGGGATGAAATTCATATTCTCATGAGAAAAATCATCTTTTTGTCGTGAGAATTTGTTATAAAGTAGTGCTATCTCTATCAAGATCCTTGTTTGGTCAAATTCATATTCATAATCTCTTTTTTGATAGAATACTATCTTGTTTACTTTTGGATTTTGTGCAAGCTTTTCTATTGTTCTTGCCATGCAAATCGAATTTTCTTCTATTGAAGGCACTTTTGTGCATCTTTCACAATTACCTCTAAGAATGACTTCTTCAGTTTCATTATCTATCTCGAAAGAACAAGCGCCGTTGTTTGGATCGAAAGCCATTCAATCACTACCTCTTTTTGATTCATCCAATTTAAATTACCCACGAAATACGATATCTTTTTCTTATATTATGATATATTAATAAGATTTATATAACTCTCTATTTTTATATATTACTGTGATGGATGCAAATAAGCCTAGTGAACCTAAAGGTTTTGACAAGAAGATTTCTGGAAAGAACCCTGCTCAAGGAACTATCAATCAGATAAATGTAGATATCAACACTTTATCTAGAAGGATAAGGATGATGGAGGAAAGATATTACAATTTGAGGAAAAAAACTCAATTGACAGATCAAAACATGCTTGATGATAATAAGAGGATAAATAATCAATTGAAGTACTTTACATCAAACATAAAGGAATTGAAGAAAAAGGTTACTGACATTTCTGAAAAATTATCAATGTTTGATGAAGAGCTTAAGGATACTGCTAAGAAAAGAGATCTGACCATAATAGATAAATATCTTGAATTTTGGGAACCTATGAATTTTTTGACTGAAAAAGATGCTAGACAGATAATTAAGGATTTCTTGGATGAGATAGGCTTGAAATAGCACCAAGATTAGTTCATTTCTAGGTTAAATTTAAAAATAATAAACTTAATAGACACTTATGCTAGAAAAGAGGTTTGGTCAGATTAGTATGGAATATCTCATAGTTATGGGATTCATCTTTGCTATGTTAATACCTTTACTTGTTATTTTTATCCAACAAAGTGATGGATTAGAAGAAAGTGTTGCATTATCTACTGCTTCAAAGATATCTAAGGAGATTATTGATGTTTCTGAATCAATATATTATAAAGGCCCTCCTTCTAAAACAACCATAAAGGTTTATTTTCCAAAAAGGATAGAATCTGTAAACATATCCCATAATGACATAAATATGGTATTAACTGGATATAAAGGTTCAACCCATCTAATTTCTTATCCTAGCTATGTGAACATTTCAGGCACTATAAAGTCTTTTTCTGGAACTCATAATATTGAGATACAGGCTATGGAGGGTTATGTTAGCATAACTGATACATGATGAAAAAAGGACAGATCTCTATAGAGTTCATATTTATGATAACGATCATAATGGTTTTTTCTCTTTCTTTGATCAGTGTTATAAGTTATTATCATAAGAGTGAAATAAAAGATAAAAGTGATGATTCTGTAAATAACATCCTCTTATATCTGCAAAATGAAGTTATCACTGCTTCTAAGATGAGGTCTGGATATTCAAAAGATTTTGAATTACCTTTAAAGATTGATAATAAAAACTATGATATTGAAACATATACTAATGAGATAATACTTGAATTTATGGGAAATGAGCATATTATAATTATTCCTGATGTTGAAGGTAATATTTCAATCCCTTCTAATACTATAAAAAAGGTTGGAGAGGTTATAAAGATAAATTGAAAGGACAGGCTTGGGTTCAGGATGCAGTACTTAGCATTGCTATAATCATCTTTGCTTTTGCTATCTTTATGGTTGGTTATAATAATCTAGTTACAACACAGGAATTTGATGATATATATGAAGAAAATGAATTGATTTCTGAATATTTAATGCTTGAAGGAACACCAAGTGAATGGAATGAAAGCAATGTTATCAGGATAGGAATCCTTAATTCAGACCATAGCATCAATGATACCAAACTTGACCTTTTTAGGAATCTTACAAAATCAAATTATGATAATTCGAGAAGCTTATTGAATACTCGATTTGATTTCTTTATCTTCTTTACAGATAATCAAGGAAATTATATTAATATCCTAAATGAAACTTTTATCGGTAAAACGGATATTAATGATACTAATCTTTTAACTATTGATACGGAAAGCATAGCAAAGACAGAGAGATATGTTATTAAAAAAATTGATAATTCAAATTTTAAGGAGATAATAAGATTGAATGTTTATAGTTGGGAGGAAGGATGAGATATAAGAAAGCATTAATATTTAGCATGGATGCATTTTTGGCAGCGACACTTATCATAACTGCTTTAGTTTTGCTTTTGAATACTTCCTACATGAAAGTTCCAGATAATTTAGGAATCTCATATACTTCTACAGATATAATCACTGCTTTTTCAAATATAAAGATTGAAGAATTAAATAATACTTATATCCAATCTCTTATATCAAATGGTATAATAAACAATACCAACAATACTATTTTAGAGCAGATTGGAGAATTCTATGTTACTAATAACTCAGATTATGCTCTTAATCTGACTCGTGAAGTGAGTCTTCAATTGATACCTCCCAATCATGGTTTTTCTATAATTGTCAACGATGATGAGATCTATAAGAATAGTGTTCCTTTATCTTCAGATCTTGTGACAAGTAGAAGGCTTATCAGTGGCATTGAGAAATACAAACCAGTTCGGGGAGCTACATCAAAAGTTTATCTTCAAGGAATTATTGAAAAAAATGATAATGCATATTTTTACTTTGGTGGTTTTATAGGTCAAGGTAACCTTTCCATGTTTTCTGAAGAGTTACCTGATGATGCAAGCATTACTAGTTTTGATATCAAGACTGCTTTTGGAGGTAATTTTTCATTTTATGTGAATGATAATAATTGTAGGGATTTTAATGAAACTGAAGATAAGATGAACCCTGATTTAATAAATCTTGATTCTTGCATAGTTTATCTTGTTGATCAAGAGAATAATTTTACATTTATTTCAAATTCTGATCTCCTTGATTCATATCTTGCTGGAGGTTACATAAAGATCGGATATAAAACTTCAAAGATGAATTATTATACTGTTGAAAATCCTTTAAGACATTATCTTCCTGAAATTGATGGTGTAATAAACATTTATGATTCTGTTTATACTACTGGAAGTGTCAAGTCTATGAAAGTTCACCTTCATTATAATAGTTCACAATACACTTATCTTAATATTGCTGGAGCTAATGTCTATTCAAATAATGCTAATGGAACAGTTGTTGATGTAATCATCAATAACACAGAATTGGATTCTATGCTATCTTATAGCTTTTTGAGTAATAAAACTATCCCTATAAGGATGGCTTCTTATAACTTAACTACTAGGATTTCAAATGAGTCCAATGCTGATGTGGTGTTGATAACTGACCTTTCTGCTAGTATGAAAAAGAATTTTGATGCTAGTAAACCAGGTAATGATGTTTATAATTGTCCAGAGATGCTTGAAGATGCAGCTAATTCTAATTATAGAAGATATAATCATGCAAGATGTCTTGATAATGAATTTATTGATGTCCTTTTTGGTAATGCTAGTGGTGCAAGAGTCTGGCCTATCGAGATACTTTTTGATGCTATAACTGATTATTCTCTTGATCCTACAGATGAAGGACTTATACGTAATGATATTAATTCTTTTCCTATGCCTAATAATGGAAGAACTTGTATTTCATGTGCTATCAATAAGGCTTATGAAATCTTTGCCGAGAATAATGAAAGTAATAGATCTAGATATATTGTTTTGATGACTGATGGTGTACCTAATTATGTTCCAGATGATGGAGTTGGTGGAATAAGCACTATTTTTAATACATCACCAACTTGTATTGGTTATTGTGATATAAATGGTGACTGTGGCACGGATCCTAAAGAAGGTTGTTTTGATAGCTTATGTGATCCTGCTTTTATAAGTGCTAAAGATTCGATGCAAAGGATTGTTGATGATTTCAACGTGACACTTTTTGCTATTGGTTTTGGTGCGCTTGAAACTGATTGCCCTAATGCTCTTACATTACTTGAAGAAATGGCAAATATTTCAATCAATGGAACCTATAATGTAAGTAATGATCTTGAAGAGCTTCAAAATATTTACAAAGAGATCGCTTATGAAATTTTAGAAACCGCTGATCAGATCGCTCAGTTGGTAAATACTTCTGAAAATTTCACTTCAGGAAAACTATATGGTGATAGTTATATAGAATTCAACATCACTTCAGAGATAGAAGCGCCAAATTTTGGTGAGATTGAATTGACTTTGGAAGAAGAGTTGACTGAGTGTAATAATACTGTTGATATCCCAACTAATATTCGTTATGTTGATGGTTTTATTACTAGTTACTCAGATATACATTGGACTCACAAACTTTTTATTAATAATAATAAAACTTTTGACCTAGAGGATTTTGGCGTTAATTATTGGAGGCTTGGTGATCCTTTCAATATATTTGTACCTGCTAATTACATGTCTAACCAATCTTCAATAAATATGGAACTTGCAGATTCACCAACAAATATAACTAGTGAATGCTCTTCAAATAATTCATTGATATATATGGGTGCAATAACCGCTGAAGTATCTTATAGCGATGTTTTAGAGAAAGTTATTGGTTGTAATTGGACTGTTGATTATGATGATGGAGGAAGTGGTGATTTTCTTGTTCCACCTAATTATGCTGGAAGCAAAAAATGCTATTATACTAAGGCCTTAATCGATTATGATTCTAATGACACATATGATGATGCAATGTTTAAATTGATGGAACAGCTTGATTTCGATGGTGATGGTGCTATATTTGTTGATCTTGGTGCAAATGATCTTATAGTTAATTCTATTTCCATTATGAAAATACCTTATCCTTGGGGTCCAACCATTGCAGAGGTGAGAATATGGAAATGAGATTATTGAAGCAAAAAAAAGGTATCTATTATACTTTAGTTAGTGTTCTTGCTATTGCTCTTTTGATAACCTATAATAATTTTGATGATAATTCAAGATTGAAACAAAGAGGAGATCTCTTATCTAACCGTGCGTCTGCGATGGATGATTTTTTGGGAGATATCGAGAAAGATATGGAAAGGATGATAAAGATTAGTAGTTATCGTACTCTTCTTTCTTTAGAGAAATATATCAGTGATAATCAGGGCTTCTTGAATGATTTCGATGATGATTTTTTTAACATGTTTGTTGATGGCAATTTTAATGGAACTAATTATGATCTTATGGAAGATGCAAGTATAATTGATTGGAAGGACAGGGTTAATGAGGAAGCTAATCTTTTGAATCTTGAATTTGATACTGTCCCAGTAGATATTGAGATAGTCCATCTTAGTCCTTGGGATATAAAGATTACTCTTACTGCAACACTTCTTCTTGAGGATTTTAATAGTGATATCTCTTGGAATTATACAAAAAACATATCAAACACTATGAGCATAATTGATTTTGAAGATCCATTATATAAGGTTTATAGTTTTGATAAGGTTATCAATCTCGTTGTACGAGCTTCTTATCTTGATTTCATAAATGATTCAAACAATAATAATAGTGATGTACTGCAGACCCATATAAACAATTCATATTATATTGAGTCACCTACAGGACCTAGTTTTTTGATGAGGTTTGAAGGTAATCTTTCTAATAGTTCTTATGGTATTGAAAGTTTTGTTAACCTAGAAGATTTTCAAAGACAAAATTTGGAAGTTTATAATAGGAGCCTTATTGATTATATCTATTTTGATCCTAGTAGTGGTGATCCGGATTATTGTGATTTTGATGATTTACAGGAATGGGTTGCTATTGATGCATCACATCTTAATGATTATGAAATGAATAAATTAGATTATTCCTTGTGTTAGGCGATATTATGAAAGATATAAGAAAAATAAAGGTTTGTAGCACGGTTTTTAGTAAAGGTATGGGTTTACGTTTCAAGAAGAAAATTGTTGATGAAGCATATGTTTTTCCTTTTGATAAACCTGTCAAAGCAACTATTGACATGTTTTTTGTTCATTTCCCAATTGATATGATCTTTTTGGATAAGGATAAGAAGATAATCGAGATAAAAGAAGATTTTAAACCATATAAGTTTTATTTTCCAAAAAATAAGTTTAGTTTCTTGGTAGAACTACCTAATGGTTATGTGAAAAAGCAAAGGTTAAAAATAGGGAAAAAGGTTGAATTTTGATGGGAATTGATAATATAAAAAAAATTATTTTTGATCTTTTTGAGAAAAATGATCCTTTTTGGAAAGTGCATGTTTTAGCTGTTGTTGATAATTCTATCAGGTTAGCTAAAAGGTTTGATGCTGATGTAGAGGTTTGTGAGGTTTCTGCTTGGCTTCATGATATTGCTAAGCTTGAAGGAACTCGTGAAAATCATCATGTTATTGGTTCTAAGCGTGCTGAAGAGATACTTATTGATGAAGGATATGATAATGTTTTTATTGAAAAAGTTAAAGATTGCATATTATATCATTCTTCTGATAAAAAATATGTTCCTAGAACTTTGGAAGAAAAGATTGTTGCTTGTGCTGATGCAACTTGCCATTTTGATACTTTTTTAGAGTTTGCTGTTAAGTTTTTAGAAAAATATGATTATGATTATGATATTGTTAAAAATAAAATTATTATAAAATTTGAAAAATCTCTTGATAAAATAATGCCTGAATTAAGAGATGAATATGAGAAAAGGTTTGAAGCGGTAAAATTAGTTTTGGGAAAAGATTAAAAAGCTTAATTTATATCTTGCAAACTTTTATAAATCAAATATTATTTCTTATTTTTAGCAGGGGGGGCGTAGTATAACCTGGCTAGAATAACCGGCTCCAAATGTTGTGGAGCGATGAGACAATTTTTTGTCAATGATTAAACAACAGGTAAACCCGGTTGATTGGAGTTCGAATCTCCACGTCCCCACTTTTAATTTTGTGCTTCTGCTTCTTCGATTTCTTCAACGATTGTTCGTCTTGTAATCTTTCTCTTAAGCTTTGAATGAGAATTAGATGCTGCTTTTTTTGGTTTTGCATTCACTACTTGTGCTACTGCTTTTGTTTTTGGTCTAGTAGTTGATCTAGTAGCTGGTTTTTTTCGTGTTTGAATAGGTTTAGATTTTTTTACTGTGTTTCTTTTTGGTTTTGAGCTTTGAGCTTTTTTTGCTGTTGAAACAACTGCTGCTGTTTTTGGTTTAGTAGTTGATCTAGTAGCTGGCTTTTTTCTTGCTGCTTTTTTCTTATTTGCTGTTGATTTTTTTGCTGAAACAACTGTTACTGCCGGTTTAGCTGATTTATTTGAACCATCATTTTTATCTTCTTTCTTGTTGCTGTTTGTTGCAGCAGGTATTATTACTGCTGAAGCTGGTTCATAATGTATTTTTTCATCATCGGATCTTAATACTAAGATTATAAGTATGAATAGTACTGCTAAAAGTATTAGTAAGAATATCAACCAATATTTTCCTATTGCTATCCTTACTTGGTTATCTGGTTGGTCTATTGCTTGAACATAGAAAACATCACTAAAAGTCGTGTTTTCTGCGTCGCTTGCTGAAAAGATTATTTCTCCTACACCATACCAATTATTTAATGATCTTACTGTAGCTATATCTTCTTCTAGTTCTACATCAAGGTCCTCGGTGTGGTTTACTACTCCAAATATTAGTTCATCCCCATCAGGATCATAAAAATATTGTGATAGATTTATTACTAGTTCTTCATTTTCACCAAATTCTTCATACCTGTTATCGCATTCGAAAGAATCTAAAGATTCTGAACAGTTTACTGGTGGTTCTGTTGGTTCCGGTGAAAAGTAAAGCTTTATCCTTTCCCAAAGAGTTAGATTTCTTATTTTTATGTTAAAATCAAAGGCTCCTAAGTGATTTTTACCAATATTTACATTAAGATTTTCCTCGTATGTACCATCTGGAACAAAGTCATTTGATATTACTGTGAAATATAGGTCTTTTGATTCACCAGGGTTTAGGATCACAAATTCATCATTTAGTTCTACCCAGTAAAGGTTGTTTGAAAGCTCATAATCTGCTTTCTTGAATCCTTCGTTTGTTACTGTGAAATTTATTATTGATTGATTTCTTTTAAATGTGTATCTTGATTTAAGATTTGAGTCTATCTCATAGCATTTTGTAAGAGGTTCTATTTTTAGCTTTTGAGTGACTGATTCAGTATAATAATCAGAGAAAGTATTTGCATATATCTTTATTTTTTCTCTTGAGTTTTCATCGACTAAATCTAAATCTATGTTTATTGATTCTTTTTGTCCTGGAAGTACTGTTACATATTCATTATCTAATGTGAAGTTATTTTCCTCATCATCCTCTTTATCATAATCTAGCCATATATGATATTGATTTATTTTTGTTCCTGTATTTTCCACTTCGAAATATATTGATTTGTCATCTGAACAGGTTTTTATTGAACTTGCTTCTTGTGGCCATATTTTAAAGGAATAGCAATCATCTACTGTTACAGGTATTGTTTTTTCTATCTCTAAATTACCTAAGTCGCTTGTGATTGTTACTTTAATCTCTTCGTTTTCTGTTTCATCTTCTACATCTATGCTTGGATCAAGATTTATAGTAATATTTGCCATGCTGTGCGCATCTATCTGTATCTCTTCAGTTGATAGTGTTGCCCATTTTGGACCTTCAATTTCTATCTTGTATGCATTATTTAGATTTGCTGTATTGTATATTTCTATTACGTATTCATCATAGCTGTTATCGCATTGTGCGATTGTATCTGGACTAGTGATTATGTATGGATAGTTTCTTTCTATTGAACTAAAGAAATTTACTGTTGATTCTAAAGGTGTTTTTTCACTTTCTGCAGTTAGTATTATCTCTTTGTTTCCATATAGTGAACAGTCTGGTTTGAAATATAGATATACTGTCTTATTCTTATAAGGTGATACAGTTATTGGATTTTCTGAGAAAGTTATATCTTCTTCAAATTTGTCTACATCTAGCCAATATGTATCCTTGAAATCTGCTGTGTTGAATATTGTGAATTCATGTATTTGAAGTTCACAAGGCTCGTAATTTGTTGAATTATCTTCTTTTGAAATAGCAAATGATGTGCAAAAATCACTTATTATTCTTTGTGTTAGTATCTTTTCATCTCCTGTGCCTGATTTGACATATATTTCTAGTTCTTCGTCAAATTCTTCGCATGGAGTGTTTATTAGTAATAATATCTCTTTTGCTTCTTGAGGCTGCAATCTTACTATGTTTTCTGTTAAGGTTACATATTCAAGATTTGTATAGATCTGATAAGTATTAGGTATCTTTCCTGCATTAAATATTGTTATCCTATCTTCTTTGACTGCACAGGAACAAGTACTTATTGTTGAATATAATGATGATACAAGGTAATCATCGGAGATGTCATACTTATTTACTATTATATTTTCAGAATTTGTGTCGATTGCCTGATAATTTTCTGTGTTTATTTCTAGTTCTGAAAATGCAAAGCTTGTGAAAAGGATCATTATTCCTATTATTAGGGATAAGGCTATCAGGCTGTTTGTTTTTTTCATTTTTGCATCTCGTTTTTGTCTTTATTTTTGTTTTTGTCCCAATAAAAAAAAGAGGGGTAAAAAAAAAGAAAATATTTTTAGTAGTAGGTTTGTCCTACTTCTTCTTCCTCATCCTTTTCGCCCTTCATATTGTTGAATCCGAAGATTATAAGCAAGATAAGTAATAGTACTACTAGTACTAGTAAGCTTATTTGAAGTGCTGTTTTAAGTGAGTCAGATGAAACAGTT
>PKTL01000026.1 GCA_002867475.1 Candidatus Woesearchaeota archaeon | reverse complement strand
TATCGCTCTTTTTAAATCTTCCTCGGTGTCTATCCCAAAACCGGTACTTGCAACTTTGACCATGCTAATCTTTTTTTGATGGTAAATTGCACGAAGCTGTTCAAGTTTCTCTATATCTTCAATGGGTGCATCATTTAAAGAGCAAAACTCTTCGAGACTCCTAAAATAGGTACTTTACAGCTTGTTAGTTCATACTGATTTCAACTAAAATTGTACTCAAAACCTACATCTTTAAAATAATAAAATCTAATAATATATCAATATGAGAATACTACTTCTATGGCTTAAGAATAGACAAAATGTACCTTGATTTTAGTTCAATCTGTACCTATACTGTACCTTTTATTTGGAGGTGTTCGTATGACAAATACGGTAAAACAGGGAGTGTTTACAACGGTATTGAAAAATGGCTGTACTAATTTTTACATAAAGTACAGTCTGAACA
The DNA here is from genome assembly GCA_002867475.1 of Candidatus Woesearchaeota archaeon. Taxonomy (GTDB): domain Archaea; phylum Nanobdellota; class Nanobdellia; order Woesearchaeales; family BM511; genus BM511. Next base: position 3,682 of record PKTL01000026.1, on the reverse strand, counting down.
ATAAACAGTATAAAGTAAGGCTAGGTTCAGATGAAGATGGGTGGACTGTAAACAAAGCCTATAAAGAGCGTCAGAAGCGTATAAGTAATAATCTAGCATCAGTATCAAACCGTACATCTTTGAAGTTTTGTGATGCCTTTGAAAGCTATATGGATAGCATATCTCATAAAACTGATTGTTATAATAGTAGAAGTAGATATAAAACGCATCTCAAAGACAGTATCGGTCATTACAGGCTTGGAGATATTACACCTTTATTGCTTCTAAAGCTAAAATCTAAACTAGCAGAAGAAGATACAGTAAAAACAGGAAAACCGTTAGCACCCAGAAGCATAGATGGGATAATGGATTTGGTCAATCAAACTTATAATTTTCATATTCGCATAAGAAGTTATAATGGAACTTCTCCAGCTACACCTAAACTTGTATCAAGATTTTCGATTGATAACAGCAGATTAAGCTTTTTATCTAAAGAAGACTATAAAAATTTAATGTACCGTTTGGAACATCGCACAGAATTTTATATAAATACAAAACCTCATATAACGCAGCAGTTAAAGCTATTTGTCATGTTAGGTGTAACTACAGGTGGAAGAAGAGGTACTTTGTTAACGATAAAAGTGAAAGATATAAACTTTAAAGAGGGAACGATATTGCTCCATAATCACAAAGTAGGAAGAATATATCAGGGTTATATTCATCCAGCGATAAAAGAGTATTTACTTGAAACAGTTGCTACATTGTCACCAGAGCATTATCTAATCGGTGGCAAAGTTAAGCCCCTTTGTCCAACTACAATAAGTAAAAGGTTGCAGCCTATTTTAAATGATATGTTTAATGTTGGTGTAACACAGAGAAGAGAAAGAGTAGTGGTACATACATTACGACATACTTTTGGCTCATGGCTGGCTCAAGCAAATACATCTCTATATCAGATTATGAAACTAATGGATCATTCTCAAATATCGCAAACTCAAATGTATGCGAAGCTACTGCCAAACAGCGGTGCTGATGAAGTTTCTAAGTTGGATATTTAGGTTAGATGCCGTAAAGGAACTGTAAATACACTCTCAAGTTTAAGTTTAAAGCATATATTTCTATTCATATATTTTTATATCAATGCTAGAACTATCTCAGGATGGTATTTTTATTTAAGTGTTTAAGCCTATGGAATAGGGTATAATACACTGTATAAAGGGAATATCCTGTGGAGCTACCAACTTCTCCATAACCGCTTAAGTTTACTTAGGTGGTTCCACAGGGTTTTCTACTCAATAGCAGAATCTTATAACGAGATTATTTATAATAAATGTAATTTGGTTAGATGATTCTAGCTTTGTTTAAAGTAAGAGAGAAGTTGGTAGCCCCCTCTTACAGAAAATCAAATCCAACACACCATGATAATATGAATAATACGGAATACATAATAAATGTAGAGGATATTCCTGCACGAAAAAGAGAACATTTATTATCTTGCTATAGAGATAATGGTATCACAACATGTAGGGAATATAAAACAGTAGTAAGGTTGTTAAGAGCCAGTGAATTAGTTGAGTATGTTGTCCTTAAAAAACTAGCAGATGACATGCCAATAAGTGTAGTCAAAGAGAATCCGAAACTATATGATCTACTATACAAGAGCTGGAATAAAGCTAAAGAGAAATATGAAGCAACTAGAATAGACAGTATAGATGGATTGCTATTAAATGTGACAGAATATTTTAATATGCCTAAGTCGGCGAAATTAATAGAGGGAACACCTTTTTATAAAAATAGTTTAAACCTTGTATACGGTCTCAGTAAAAGTGGTAAGTCCTTTTCTGTAGCACAACTATTACTTGAAGCTAAATTAACAGCTGCAGATGTTATATGGCTTGATAAAGACTATAATTTGAATGAAAATATGATGAGTATGCTATCCAAGTTTAGTTGGATGAATCAAAATGTTGAACAACTAGAAGAGAAGTTACTTGCAGTAGATGGTAAAGGTAAAATACTTGTATTCGATTCACTAAAGGATTTCTCAAAAGGCGAGGATATCGATACGAATAAAGGTTCTCAAGCTATTATGGAGTACCTGCGAGAGTTTACTAAGATGGGGTATACAGTTATTACGATTGCCCATGCCACTAAAGATAAAGATAGAGGCATAAAAATAAAAGGTAACGAAGAGACCATCAAATCTAAAAGCGATATTGTATTTCGGTTAAACAATAATGCAGATTTTAGAGAGTTTGAGGTCGTATCTTCTAGGCTTGCGAACGGTAGCAGTGAAAGATTCAAGTGCTATGACTTAAACGCAGTTAAATCTAAAGTAGATGCTATCATAAGTGAGCATGAAGAAATAACCGTTAGAGATTTAACAAACAAACTTCCAAGCTCAATACGCAGTACTTTTACCAAGTATCAAAATGAACTTATAGAGGTTGTTGAAGATGGCAAAAAACGCATAGCTAAGTGCATCCAAACTATTTAGCTACACTTGAGTGCTGGATGCACTTCAAACAACCTGAACAAGGGACTTCTAAGTGTATCCAAAGCAAGTGTATCCATATATATAATAAAATACTGGAACACTTGGATACAAATAAATATGAAGTTGCACTAGATTATTTAGAAGAGAAAACAATACAGGATTTGAAGTTAAAATCAGTAATAATTGAGTGGTACTAAAAAGAGTGAAAAAAACAAATACTAACTAGTTTAAAAAAGGTAAAGACAGGGTAAAGAGTAACTACTTCAACTTCATGAGTAGAAATGTATCGTTTTCTTAGGTTATTGTATAGGATTATTTTGTGTTGAAGTTTGTATTTATGATGGGTTGGGTAGTATTTTTGTATTATTGAAGGATTAGAAATGTTCGGACTTAAAAATTCTAGTGAAAGATCAGCTGATAGACTTTTAGAAGAAAAGCTTTATGAGCAAGTAGCACAGGATTTAGCTCAAGGTAAACGCAGAGACGGCATCTGGGCAAAAGCACTTGCAAATTCTAATGGTTCTGAATATCAAGCACAATCACTCTATATTAAGTACCATGTTCAAGCTCTCAAAGATGAGCTACAGCTACAAAATGAAATAAATGAACAAGTTTCACAGGTTAAAAAACAAGAAAAATCACAACACATATCTACCAACTATTCTTCATTTGTAGAAGCCGTTGAAGCTACGAATAATCTCTATGAACAACAGCAAAACAAAAAAACATCTTTAAACCCATTATTTGCTTTCATCTTTTTTGCTGTAATTGTAATTTTCTTGTTCAAGTTGATAGCGTAAATCTAGCTGTGCTAATCTAGTTTGTATTTCTTTTTTCATTCCCAATGTCCATATTGGGAATGCAGACAGAAACACAAACAATAAAAAAACTAAGATATGAATTCTCAAGCTGGAGCTTGGGAACTAGAAAATCTTACACAAAACAGTGTACAATCTAGCATACCAAGTAATAGGAAGTGAATTATGTTACAGATACCGCCAGAGTTTATTTTACAAACTTTACAGAATGCATACAAAAAATATGATGAATACTATATGTTAAAAGATGAAGCTAAAACATTAAAGATTTATGGTTTCTGTGATGGACTAGATGTCAAGTGCAAACCAAAAGTGCACCAATATGCAGTGCAAAAGTGCACCACTTCGTAACACCTATTTAGCTGAAATATCTAATAGTCCAGCTTCT
>PKTL01000041.1 GCA_002867475.1 Candidatus Woesearchaeota archaeon | reverse complement strand
TAATATGATCTCAAATCATACGTGTCTTTGAGCATGAAGAGTATATGATTAATTATAATCATCCTCGCACTAAAGTACAAGGTATACTCTTCATTTAATGAAAAGAAAAGAACTGATCAAAAATGTAACTAATAATCAGAATCTTGAATACCAACTAGTATAATTCTTAAAGCACTTTGATTTTGCCTGTCTGCCAGTCTTTTATTATTATCCTTGATGCTTGATCAACGTCTGGCACTCCACCACTTTTAAGTTTCCCTGTTTTTTTAGCGACTTCTTCAATCACGCTTTCTGGGTCATCAGTAAAAGGTATCCCATAATGTTGTTCAACAAGTCCATCTAATTCTTCTATAAGTGCCATTGCTGAAAGGTCTGGATCTTTTAATTTATGATGGCTAAGAGTGCCAATCAATGCATGCTTTACTTCATCAGATTCCTTGAATGGGACAACTCCAGGGGTGTCAAGCAGCATTATCCTATTGTCTGCTTTAACATATTGTAGTCCTTTTGTGTATCCTGATTCACTACTAGCTTTTGCTTTTGCTTTCCCAGCGAGTGCATTTATCAGGCTGCTTTTTCCTGTGTTAGGATATCCGACAACACCAACTTTTACCTTATCCTTTTTAGCAACTGCCAAGATCTTCTCACGAAGCATTGTTGTACCAAGCATCCCTGTGCTTGAGACAAAAACTGAGTGTTTAACCCTCTTTTTCTTTTTCTCTAAGAATTTCTTATCTACAAGATCACATTTGTTGAATACATATATTATTGGTTTACCTGCGTCTTCTATCTTTTTCTCTACTTCAGTATTTCTTGTTTGTTCAATCAATCTACTATCAAGTACTTCAAGAATTACGTCTGCTTCCTTTATCATGTCATTTACGACTTTCCAAAAATTTCTAGCCATAAAGCTATTAGAATATGTTCAAGTATTTAAAGATTAATAAAAAAAAGTTTTTAGTGAACTACGATGACTTCCTGTTCAGCTGTAGCCTCACATGCTTCGTTTGGAGCAAGTTTCCCTTCTGATAATTTATAGTCACCTTTTTGTCTATCAACAAATTCGGCTTGCTTTGACCCATTCCAATTCTCGATAATACTATAATACCCGACCACTCTACTCATTCCATATGTATTTGTGCTTCCGCAGTTGTTGCATCTGTTTTCCATCTTCATCGTCCTCCTCTATATATCTCCTCTTTTCTTCCTAACCACGAAACCACAATCCATTGTGGTCGCTATTTTTCACCTATCCATATATTGTGGATTGAACCCTTTATATATTTTTGTATAATTCAATATAATATTTAGAATTTAGAAAAAATATTTAGTACTTTATAAAGGTTTGAAAAAGTTTTAGAGGAGGCTCGAGGAGGTTATTTTTTACTATCAAAAGTTAAGATTATTAAGGATTTAGAATAAGATTTATATATAAGATATTCAATGTTTTTTTTATGAAATTTTTATGGGGTGGATCAGAAGCGCTTGGCGCGGGATATTGATTCTATTATTAGATTTACCTATCAAAAGAACAAAAATATTTTTTTTAAAGATTTATATTAATAATTAATTGGAGAACAGAAAATGAAAACAGATAAGGAGATAAAAAAAGAATTTAAAGCTAAAGCTAGTGCTAACCCTGATGATTATTATGCAACAAGCGTACTTAAAAAAGAAGGTTTTGAAAGAAAACAGTGTGATTGCGGCACATTTTTTTGGACCACTCATAAAGATAGGAAGGTGTGTGGAGACCCTTCTTGTGCTGGAGGTTTTGATGTTGTAAGTGACAACCCTGCGAAAAATAAATTGAGCTATGTTGATACTTGGAAAAAGATTGTTGAAACCCTTGAGCCAAGAGGATATAAGCCTATCAAAAGATATCCCGTTGTTGCTAGATGGAATCCTACTGCTGAATTTACTATGGCAAGCATTGCTGCTTTTCAGCCTTATGTTATTAGTGGAGAGGTTGAACCTCCAGCAAGAAAGCTTCTGATACCTCAATTCAGTTTAAGGTTTGGAGATATTGATAATGTGGGAATAACTGGAAGTCACATGACTGGTTTTGTAATGATTGGACAACACATGTTTGTTGATGAAAAAGAATGGAGTCAAGCACAAGCGTTCCAGGACATATATGATTTCATAACGATCGGCGTTGGTCTTAGTAAAGATGAGATAACTCTTCATGAGGATGCTTGGGCTGGTGGTGGAAACTTTGGTCCTTGCATGGAATTTTTTAGTAGAGGCGTTGAATTGATGAATCAAGTCTATATGATGTTTGAACAGACTGAAGAAGGTTCTATACCTTTAAAGATAAAAGTTCTTGATATGGGTCTTGGAATGGAGCGAGTAACTTGGTTTAGTCAAGGACTCCCTAATATTTATGAAGCAACATTCCCTTATGTACTTGAAAAACTAAGAGAGATAGCTCATGTAGAGATGGATCACGAATTATATAATAGATTCAGTGCTTACAGCGCTTACCTTAATATTGATGAGGTTGAGGATATCAATGCTGCTTGGAATGATGTTGCTAATAAGCTTGGAATCGATGATCCTGAAGAGTTGAAAGATAAAATTCTTCCAATGACTGGACTTTATAGCATCGCTGAACACGTAAGAGCGCTTCTTTTTGCAATAAGTGATGGAGGCCTTCCTAGTAATGTTGGTGGCGGTTATAATCTTAGAACAATACTACGACGTGCTCTTGGTTTCATAGATCGTTTCAATTGGGATATTGATCTTGGAAAAGTTGCAGAGTGGCATGCTTATGAACTAAAAGAGATATTTCCAGAACTCTCAGAACACTTAGATGATGTTAAAGCAGTACTTGCTAATGAGAAGAAGAAATATGAAGCGACAAAGGAGAAAGCAAGGAACATCGTTCAACGTATCATCAAGTCTGATATAACTGAGAAAGTCTTGCTTGAGCTTTATGATAGTAATGGTATCAATCCAGATATTATCAAGGAAGAAGCAAAAAAGCTTGGAAAGGATGTTATTGTTCCTGATGATTTCTTTAGTAAGGTTTCAGAGTTGCATGAGAAAAAACAAACAACTTATGCAACAAAAAAAGATGCAGGTCTTGATCTTGAAGGTATTGATGCTACAGAAATATTGTATTTCGAGGATCATAAGACTGATAAGTTTGAAGCAAAGGTTTTGAAAATTATTGATGATAATATCATTTTAGATAGGACTTATTTTTATCCTACTAGTGGTGGACAGTTTCATGATGATGGAAGCATATCTGGGAAAAAGATTGTTGATATTTTCAAGCAAGGACAGATTGTTGTCCATAAGGTTGAAAAAGATCATAATATTACTGAAGGTGAAACTGTTTCATGTGTGATAGATCTTGATACTAGAATGCAGCTTACTCAGCATCACACAGCAACGCACATTGTTAATGCTGCTGCTAAAAGGATTCTTGGAAATCACATATTCCAAGCTGGTGCAAGAAAGACTATAGAGAAAAGCACTCTTGACATAACACACTTCGATTCTTTAAGCGATGAGGAATTGAAGCTTATTGAAGTTGAAGCTAACAAGATTGTTCAAGAAAGCCACGATATCACTAAGGTTTTTATGAGCAGGACTGATGCAGAGCAAACTTATGGTATGGAGATATATCAAGGTGGTGCTGTTCCAGGTAAGAATATCCGTATCGTGAATGTTGAAGGTGTTGATGTTGAAGCTTGTGGTGGAACTCATCTCGATAATACTAAAGAGATTGGTGAGATCAAGATATTGAAATCGAGCAAGATCCAAGACGGAATTGTTAGGCTTGAATTCACTGCAGGTGCTAAGGCAAAAGAAAGCGGTGCTGCTGAAGATGACATACTTGATGAAGCATGCAAAGTTCTTGATGTGTCAAAAGATCATTTGATATCAGCTGCTGAGAATCTTTTTACTGCCTGGAAGAAAAGCGTTAAGGCTGCTAAAAAGAAAAAAGCTGTTGAAGACATGAGCATGTTTGAAGTCTCTAGCGTTTCTAAATCCGACTCTGACGTGCTTGTTAGGCTTACTCAGATTCTTAGGACGCAGCCAGAGCACATTGTGAGGACTCTTTCAAGGTTCAAGAAAGAACTCGAAGAGAACATTTCTAAGATTAAAAATTTCTAAAAATTTATTTTTTTTAATTTTTTATT
>PKTL01000029.1 GCA_002867475.1 Candidatus Woesearchaeota archaeon | reverse complement strand
AATGATCAGTCCAGATAGATTCGAGATAGCTTCTTCTGGCATCCATATCTCCTGCATAAACAGCAGAAAACACAAACAATGTGATTATTAGAATAAAAAATACTTTTTTCATTATTCCCTCCATAAAGGTTTATATTATTAAATTTTATCATTTTAAAAACTTAATTGACAGTTACACCTGGTTACGTATTGGGGTCAGATCATAAAATTCAAAAATTTATTCATTTTTGTTCAAAATATCTTTCATCTTTTAATAGTTCTAAAAGAGTTTCATATTTTATATTTTTTGTCAGAAAACCTGTTCCTTCAAGAATCTTTATTGCAAATTCAAGTTTTTCCTTTTCATAACAGGTATTTTTTAAATAATCTTTTGCAATTTTAATAAGATAAGAGTAAGAATAAAGCTGCTTAAAATTTAAAGTAGTAAGAAATTTATAATCATCTTTTATACATTTATCTATAAAATTTAATCTTTCAGTTTCAGAAAAGTTTTTCACCTCAAATAGTATTTTAATTAAGTGATCAATTTTTCGGAAATGTTTTTTTTGTAAATTTAATATACTACTATAATCATCAAAATCGGTATTAATGATTATTTTTTTTAAAAACTCTAAATCTTTTATAGTTTCATCCACTTTAAAAAAATATTTAATATAAAGTCCAAAATATTTTTCCGATATTGAATTGTTTTTCTTTAAAAGATCCTTGATTAAAAACTTATACATTTCCAGTTTGATATTGTTTTTATCGTATTCTGTTTTATTTGCTTTTAATAATGAAACATATGGAAGATCTATTCCTCGTTCTTCAGCTATCTTTATTAAATCATATTTTAGTTCTATTCCACCATAATCATAGACATTGAACCATATATTATAAAAAATTTTTAATAATTTTGACTTGTCATCATATATTCTAAAAAAAGTTTTAATCTCGTCTTTTATATCAACGTAATAATTGTTCTTATTTAACGAGATGTCTATATCTAGTTTAAATCTTAAAAAATCCGCAAGTTCCTGCGAACTAAAAATAATATTTTCAATTGTACTATCCCAGTTGTATTTTTTTGTATTTTTAAGTTTTAATCTTTTTAACAAAAAAAACAAAACAACATCACATTGTCTAAAAACATCTGATTTATAATTTCCAATATTGTTATCTGTTGAAAATGTTTTTTTATTAGTTTGATTTAATATTGGTTTTAATAAACTAATTTCATCATTATCGAAGAATTGTTTTTTTTCAAAGACAAATTCCAATTGAGAATAATTTATTATTTGATTATCTTTGATTGTATTAAAAAGTACTCGCTTTAAAAAATCTTTATGTTCATTTTTCTTTATAACTAGAAACAACGTTTCAGGAGCTAGTATAGCGAAATTTTCTGATATAAACCTGTCAATTTCCGATGAATTAGTATTTAAAACTAAATTGAAAAACTTTTAATTTAAATTTTCCTTATTTTTTTTGTTAAGTAAGGTGTATTCTTTTTTGAACTTTGTTACATTTAATGATTTTAGTTTTTTTAAAAAATCGAAATTTTCCTTGTTTTTCAGATTATAAAGAGAAATAAATTTAATTATTTCAATATCATTTTCCAATAATTTCCTATGTAAATCATCAAGTAGTAAAACCAGTAATTCGTTTTTAAAATATAAGTTAACTGTCTCTAACAAGTGTACTCTTTTGTTAATGTCATTGGATTTGTCAAATAGAAATTTTTTAATAACATCGACAATAAACCTGCTGTGAGATTCACTTCTCCTGAAGTAGATTACTCTCCTTAAAAAATACTCGTTAATTATTTTGTAAAATGACTTTGTGTCTTTATTTGTCAAAGTATTTAAAAATAGTTTTATTTTTTGGTCATTAATTTCTTTCAAAGAGGTTGTATTTTCTTTTTTTCTTGTACTGGATTTATAGTATATGAAATTTTTTTGCCAATCAGCAAAGTTAAGTCTTTTATCCTTTATATCAAGCATCTCTGTGAAACGATAATCAGTTATATGATTTGTAGTATTAAATTCATAAAAAGGTAAAATTCCACCAATTGTCAGATATTCTCTTCCTTTATATGGATACAAACAAAAAATTGGCATTGCTCTACCAACACCTAGATTATGGACATAACCTTCTTCTTTGTTGCTATACATTGAAACAACTTTTGTCATATCATCATCAGCGTATGCTGAAGGATTTAATTGATATATGAATCTTAAAAACGAATCGTAACCTTTAAAAACTTTTATATCTTTTTCCAGTAAAGGTTCATCATCAATTTGTTTCTGAGCTGTGATTGACAGGTCTTTGGCTTTTTTTGATAAAAATTCAAAACACTTTAAATATCTAAAATCATATTTAAATCTATAGTAATTAATTTTCTTATAGAAAAAACCTAATTCTTTTAAATTTCGTATTATATATTCTGTAGTTTCATGAATCTTCTCAAAAGAAGCTGGAACCGGTTCAACAAATCCATGAAATTCCAAAGGAGATATGCTTCCTCTTATATATTGATCAGATTCTTTTTCGGATAATAAAAAAAGACGCTTCTTTAAAGCCCACATAGAAAGTGATGAGTTTAACATCTTTGCTTTATACACATCTTTATGAAATATATCTTTTGCTTTTTCATCCGCTTCAAAACTGCTTTTCATAATATCTATTAATTTATATGATAAAGTATTTTCTTTCTTATTCAATATTTTCTTAAAATTGTCATAATCAGTTTCTGGAATTTCAGATTTATTCTTTGCTATATTATCTGCATACTTATTTCCAAATAATTGCATTATATCAATTGCATTGATTTTTTTATTTTTTTTAAAAAGACTTGATATAACCTCTGATTCAGGTACATATCTTTTTCCAAATAATCTAAACTCCTTAACTTCCTTTTCATTCATCTCATCTTTTAAAAAATCAATTATCCTGCTTGTTTTAAGATTTTTAAAAATTTCATTCAAATTCTTTTTATCTTTTTTTAACTCTAATAATTTAAAAATCTCGTTATTATCCTGTTCTCCATTAAGAAAACTATAATAACCTTCTATTTTTTCATATATTGAAATTAGATCTTCTTCCTGAATAACTTCAATAAGATCATATATTTTCTCAAGATCTTCAGAATCGTTTATAACAAATCTTTTTCTTCCTAGAAAATTCATAGCAACAAAGTAATCTTTTAATTCTTCAAGCGCATAATACCCTCTTGGTTTGTAACTTGAAAGATTTTCTTCATTATCATAAGCTAGTATTAAATCTTTATAACTAGAACAGTCTTTATTAAACAAATCCTTGGATATTTCATACTCTTTATTTAAAATAATATATGGAACCCCTATATACCTATAATAATTTAAATATTTTTCAGAATTATTTTCTGAAAGTTTTTTCAATTTAAAAAACAGTTTATTCACAAAATCTTTTAATAACTTTTTATTACAAATCTCAGCTTTAGTTAAAAAATCTGACATCAAGCAAAAAAAAGCATCATATATAGAATCTATAGTAATATATGGATACTTGGTATTCCTGTATAGTTTAGACATTGCTACTGCTTCTAACTCAGGAACAACAAGAAACTTCTTTTCTTTTAAAATTTTTAACATATCTGGAGTTAACATTGATTCATCATAAACACCAGGATGAAAATTTGAATGATAATTATTTCCATCTTTTCCACTTTGAATAAAATTTGAATCACTTCCCAAAAACGGATCATTACCAATAGTTTCCTGCCTGTTATTTTTATCTATCTTAAGTATATTTCCAGTTGATTGTTGATAGATTTTAAAATCATTAACATTAATCTCAATAATTTTAAAATCACCAAATTTAAATCCAATTGTCTTTTCTTCATAATTATTAATTGAATTTCCATTAACAAAGATAAAAGAAACAGAATTTACATTTAAATCGGTAACAAAAAAATTATGAGTTATTGAAAAAATTGAGAAAGATAAAAACAAACATATTATAACTAAAAATCTTTTGTACATATCAACTCCTGATTTTTGGTGTCAGATCATAAAATTTATAATTTTCCACCTATTATAACATTTTAGTTATATTATTAATATTACCAACTAATTTCTTATCGTGTTTTAATTTATTCTTAATTTTCCTTTTGTGATATGAAATTGAACTAGGCGGAATATTAAATTTCTCAGCAATTTCTTTCACTTTCAAACGTGTATATATTGAAATCAAATAAATTGTTATACTTTTTATATCATTATGACAGTTTGAATAAAATAATACATTTTCATCTACATTATAAAATTTTGATATTTTTTTTATTATAACTTTATAACTACGAGTCTTATTCATTAAAGTACACGGAATATCAATTGTTGGTTCATATTGTTCGATAAATCCATTTACTTTTTCTTTAAAATCCTCATCTCCAATTGCTATTTTCTTGTATACCTCTCTTTTAAACTTTTTCTCGTCAAATTGTTTTAATGATCCAATATAATTT
>PKTL01000055.1 GCA_002867475.1 Candidatus Woesearchaeota archaeon | reverse complement strand
TTTATAAATAGTTCCAGATTCCAAAATCATTGAAATGATAGTTTAATCTCCATGGGGCTATGGGGTAACTTGGCTATCCTTGCCGGTTTGGGGCCGGCTGATCCCGGTTCGAATCCGGGTAGCCCCATTTATTAACTAATCAAGAAAACTAAATACAATAAGTGCAAAACACTTTTTGTATCAAAATACGAGGTTTAAAATGGCAAAAAAAAGCACCTTATCAACAAAGAAATTTGGACCAAGATATGGTAGAACAACCAAAGCAAAATATGCTAAAATAGATAGCATGCAAAAAGCATCATATAAATGTCCATATTGCAATCATGTAAAAGTAAAAAGAGAGAATCTAGGAATCTGGCAATGCGGAACCTGTAATTCAAAATTTACTTCAAAAGCTTACATGGTACCAAAAACTAAAGAGAAAACAGAATAAAATGGCAGAATACAAATGCTTTGGATGCAACAAGGTTGTTGCTGAAACATATCTACGAAAAAAAGTAAGATGTCCATATTGTGGATCTAAAATGATATATAAACCAAGATCTGTAATAACAAACTATAAAGCAAGATGAATTATAAGTCAGTAATCTTTGTAGATGTCGATAAACCAAAAGACCTTTTGGAAATATTCGAACCAGAGATGAAAAACTCAATAAATGATCGAGCTTTATACAACCTTACAGCTTTAGAAAACAGTGTCAAGTTTGATATAGAAGCAAAAGATTCCGTATCTTTAAGAGCTGTATTAAATTCAATAACAAAGCTTTTGACTGTGTATGAAAAATTAAAGCACTAAAGAAATTTTATGTATCAAAAATGAGGTTTTTAATATGAGTGATAGCCAATCAAAAATAAGAGATCTACAGATGATTGAGCAAAATCTAGCTAATATTTCACAGCAAAAGCAACATTTTCAATCGCAACTTTTTGAAGTAGAATCTGCATTAAAAGAATTGAAACGAGATCCTACAGCCTATAAGATTATAGGGAGCATAATGGTCAAAGCAGATTCATCAAATCTGATAAAAGAACTAAATGAAAAAGAGGAGGTATTCAAGCTCAGGATGGATTCACTTGAAAAGCAAGAAAAGAATCTCGGAGAAAAAGCAGCAGCACTTCAAAAAGAAGTGATGGAAGAGCTAAAAAAAGAGAAAAATGAGTGACGGAAACCTTGATGAAATTTTTGAATACTTAAATGAACTAAAAGAAGATAATACTATCTCAAAAAATGTAAGAGAAAAAATATCAAACATTATAAATGTGTTATCAGAAGAGTCAGAACTAAGCCTTAGAGTAAATAAGGTGATGCAGAATCTTGATGAGATATCAGAAGATATAAGTCTTCCTTCATATACAAGAACTCAAATATGGAATATTGTAACCCTTCTTGAAAATGTTATCTGATTGAATAACCTTTAATCAAAAAATTATTAGGTATATAATGAATATCTTCATTTTCTTTAACATATATTCCAAAAATACTTGTCATCATAACTTCGCCTTTGATACATTCTGCTTCAATAATATTTCCTTTTACAATTTTTGTTCTTAAAGCAGGAAAATAATACAAGTTTATGATAGCATCCTTTACATCAAGAACTAGGGATAGGAGAAAAACAAACATAATGAAGATTATCCATGCAAAAAGGAAAAGGTTCGTCATCCCAAGAATTTGAAGACTATAATATATCGTCACAAAAAATATGATGTAATATGCTGTTAAAGAAAGCCATTTTTCAGCATTGATCCTAAACTTAAAACCCTTTTTTAAAAATATATTAACTCTAAGTTCTCTTAATGTGAATCTTATAAATTTTTCAGCAATGTTACCTACAAGAAATCCAAAAAATAATATGAATAAAGATATCAATATCTTATTGAAAAAAGGGTGAGTCATATCATATATTTCATGTATCATCATAAATTATCTCATATTTCACTATGAAGCAATTCTGGATATCAAGAACAGTAGTAATCTTACCAATCTTCTCTTTGATCCTATCAATATCTTGCTTTGCTTCTAATTTATCATGGTAATCAACCTTAATATAATTTATCTTTTCATAGCAAGCATTTTTTGCAAGGTTGCCAAAAATGAAATCAGAATTTAAACAATAATCCTTATCTTTTTTAACAAGTAAACCATCTATTACAAGTTTGTCAAGAATCTGATCTATATCAAGAGGTGCACCTTTAGATACTAAATCCTCAATAGAAAATAAAGGGGTTTTAAACGCAAATCTCAATATAGAAACCTCTTTTTTATCAAGCTTAGAAAAATCTGGAATTTTTTTAGTCTTAAAATCATCAAGATTTGAGACGACTTCACCATTAATCATCTCAACAAGCAAGCTAAATTCTGTGTTTTCTTTACATAAGAAAAGATATCCAGGAATAAGAGTCTGGTGAACTTCCTTTATGGGTTTTTCACTCATGACTTTAAGATCTTTAATTGTTGTTTTAGGTTTGATTACAGGTAAAAGCTCTTGACTTTGAAAATCAGTCATCTCTTCATCAAAATTAACTTGTTCATCAATCATATCAACAGCATCACCTCCATGTTTTGTCATACGAGGCCTGATATTGACAAATAAAGGGGTGTCAGTCACTCCTGCAACCATTGATGTGCCTATTGAAAGATTTCTTATCTCCTCTTCACTTTCACTAGTAATGCCTTCAACACTATTAGTTATGGATTTAAGATCATTAGGATTGGTCACTTTAAGGATCATCTGAGTGCTGCATTGAGAAAGCACGGATTTATCAACTCTTGCAGGTCTTTGACTAACAACACAAAGTCCCATACCAAACTTTCTACCCTCACTAGCTATAGTTCTGATTATCTTACTGCATTTAGTCTCCCCAAAACTTCTTTCAGGACAATAATTATGAGCTTCCTCAATAACTGTAAAAAATGGGGGAATCCTATTTTGTTTCCTATTCTCAAACAGGTCTTTGAGTAACTTATAGACTATTATCTCTTGAACATCAGGAGGAACTCCTTTAAGGTTTATAACGCTACAAGAATTGCTTTGAACCAATTCATTGAAACTCACATGATTGGAGCTGAAAAGATCTAAATTGTTTAAATAATCAAGACTATTTATCAATGTCCATTTAGCATTGTTCTCTTCATGCTGCAATTCTAAAAGAATATTAGTAAAATTGATAGTGTCAAGATTTTTTATTGCACTATAAAGCATTCCTATCTGACTGCCACTAGGCTTGCTTGGCATCAAATGAACAACTTCATCAGCATTAAGATTATTATTCAATCTTAATGGTCTAAGTTCCATATTTATCTTCGTATCACCATATTCCTTGATGTTAGAAAAACCTTTAGGTTTAAGATTATAATATTCTAATTTTTCTTCTTCATCAAGATTAGGATGCTTTAGATCACCATATTCTCCATGGGGATCGATTATTAGAAGAGGGATTTTTTGATTCATAATCTCTTCAAGTAACACTCCAACAGTATAGCTTTTACCAGCACCGCTTTTTGCAAGGATTGCAACATGTTTTGTCAAAAGCTTGTTCAGATCCATACTAACTTCAATATCTCTTCCTTCAAGCTTGCCAATAAAAGCCCCTTTAGAACTCTCGCTTAATTGGATTATCTCTTTTATGAATTCATCTTCAGCTCTCAACACTTCAGTACCTGGCTCAAATGGGATCCTTATAGATTTTATTTTTCCATTCTCATCCTTATATCCAATGATGCTGCATTCAGCAATAATACTATCATTTTCTCTTATTATCTCAGTAACTTGGCAAAGAACATAATCATACACCTTATGGTATACTTGAAGATATTCAAACTTAGTGGTTTCATGTTCCACCATGAACTTAAAATGGTTTGTTGTAATTTTACCAAAAATCTTTCCAAGTATCATATAATAAAGAGATAGGTCAAGGCTTTTTAAGCTTTTAGATAATCAATCATTCAAGATCTTTTTTATATTAGAAATCTCTTGGTTCCAATCAAAATCTTTAGTCTTTATATCCTCTTCAATGATTATAGGAACCTCAATATCTTTTAAAGGATTTATAGATCTTAGAAAACTTTTTGAAACCTTATCAAAAGGCAAATGGTCTTTTCTTCTATAATTATTGCTGAAATGAACTTGAGTGATTATTTCCTTAAACTCATCAATCAATTTTTTAGTTTCTTTTTCAGACCAAAAATAGGAATGTGCCACATCTAAACAAAGACCTAAACCATATTCTTCAATTATCTTTTTTAATTTTGGTATGGTTATATTTTTTCTTTTAACCATATTTTCAGTTGAGACATGCATGGAATATTTTTTCAATAATTTTTTTTCAGGCAAATTATCAGGGTGAATAATAACTGTTTTAGCATTTGTCAAATCATATATTTTCTGCAGTTTGTCAAGATAAATTTTTATCTTATTAGGATCTGATAATAATTTGAAAGGAGCATGGATACTGACATATTTCAATTGTTTTAACCATTTTATTTGAGATTTTTTTAATTCAAAATTTTCAAGCTCATGAACAGTCCCTATAGTGAGCTCAACACCCTCAATATCTAAATGTTGGATTTTTTCTAGAAGATCGGCTCTATTATCTGATTCTGAAAACCTCCATATATTCCCTAATGCAAAGCAAATAATTTTCATAATTAGAATGATTTATGATTTATTTATAATTATTTCCAAATACCTGGAATCTTTTTCCCGCAAGTGCAGGTTTCTTCAAAACTATCTATTAGTTTTGTATTATACCAATCTCTTTCAATAAGGATTTTTTTGCAAGCAGGGCATATTGTGTTTGTATCTTCTTTTACATTTCCTAAATATACATAATCAAGATGCTTTCTTGCAATTTTTTCAATATCTTTTAATGTTTTTAGAGGGGTTGGTGGTTCATTCATTTTATGTGTTGGATAATATGCACTGAAATGGATAGGCACATCTTTACTCAAATTATCCTTTATCCATTCACACATCCTCTCTACTTCTTCTAGATCATCATTCCAATTAGGAATTACAAGGTTTGTTATCTCAAGCCAAGAATCAGAATTATTAATTATTTTGAGAGTTTCTAATATGGGTTCTAGTTTTGCTTTTGAATATTTTGAATATTTTTTATCATCAAAAAATTTTAGGTCGATATTGAAAGCATCAACATGTTTTATAAGCTCTTTTAAAGGTTTTTTCTCGATATAACCATTACTAACAGCAACCGTATTGATATTGTTCTTTTTTGCAAGTTTTGTAACATCAATCATATATTCAAAAAAAATTGTTGGTTCAGTATAAGTAAAAGCTAGCATATTGATGTTATTTTCTTTAGCGATTTCAATAATTTTTTTAGGAGGGAAAAAATCTTCTTCTGATTCATCAGGACTTCCTTTTGAGATATCAAAATTCTGGCATCCAAGACAATCAAGATTACAACCAAGAGTACCAAAACTAAGGATGTTTTTTCCTGGGAAAAAATGATAAAGCGGTTTTTTCTCAATAGGGTCAATTGCTAGACCAATTGGTTTACCATAATTAAGTGCGTATAAATTTCCACCAATATTCTTTCTAGTATTGCAAAAACCCCTTTTTCCTTCAAGAATAATACAACGTCTAGGACAAAGGAAACATTGGTTATTCTTACTGTATTTTGCTTTTTTCATCAAAATATGTAAACTCTTATTTAATTTAAATATGGCCTTTTGAAAAACAAAAGGGTTAAATATATTCTAGATAATGCGTTTATTATGAAAGACGCAAGGATAATATTTTTAGGGGTAGGGGGTGACTCATATGTAGTAGGAAAGCAGGTGCTTTCAAGTGGTGGAATAATAATAAAGCTTGGAGAACTCCAGTTTCATGTTGATCCTGGACCTGGAAGTCTTGTCAAAGCAAAGCAATATGATTTAAATCTAAGAGAAAATACTGTTCTTCTTGTATCTCATAATCATATAAATCATTCAAATGATGCTAATGCAGTAATTGCTGCGATGACTCATAATGGTGAAGACAAAAAAGGTGTTCTGATTACAAATAAAACAGTTCTTGAAGGAGATGAAAAAAATATTCCTGTTATAACTGAATTTCATAAGAAATGTCTTGAAAAAAAGATAAAGCTCGAAGCAGAAGGAAAAGCAGGGATAGGAAATGTTGATATTCATGCAACAAAAACAAAACATAGTGACAAAGAAGGTATTGGATTCAAGTTTTACACACCTAATTTTGTATTAAGCTATGTGGGAGACACTGAATTTACAAAAGAGATTGCAGAAGAACATAAAGGAAGTGATATAATAATATTGAATGTTGTAAATCCTGGTGATCAAAAAGTAAAGAATCAGATGAACACAAGCGAAGCTATTGAATTCTTAAAAATTACAAAACCAAGTCTTGCAATAATAACTCATTTTGGAATAAAGATGCTTTCAGCAGATCCAATAAATGAAGCAAGAACAATACAAAAAGAAAGCAAATGTCAAGTGATTGCTGCAAAAGATGGAATGGTGTTGAATCCTTATAGTTATAGTGCTATAATAAAACAAAGAACTCTCAATCTTTATTAGATGGATTTATTCTTATTAAACATCTCATTTAAATATTTCAAAAACCATTATATTATGCAGATTTGAGGTGTTGAAAATGGGACTTACATGGTTTGGTAAAAGAAAACTAAGAAGGATGCTTAAAGGAGTTAGACAGATAGAAATAGATGAAGTCAATTCATTTATGGGGAAAGTTTATAATCCTCAAAATGTTGTAAGTAAGCCAAAATATAGGCAAAAAGAGACTGTTGAGGATGTTGAGATGACAAGAAGATATATTCATATGATATATGATCCGCCACTTCGTGCATCATATAGAAGGGATCACACTCTTAATGAATACATGGAAGCAAAGACTTAAAATTAGATCAATGTCAAGATGTAGCTTATTCCTAGACCTAGAAAGCATCCTGCTGAAATAAAAGGCATAGCTGGATAGAACTTATCTTTCTTCCCATACATTAAAAGAAGAGCCAATGAAATTGTTGTAGTAAGTACTATTGGTGTAGTTAAGATATAAGATACTGTTTTTGAATACCCTTCTGAAAAAAGGTATGTCAAAAAAACTCCTGCAAAAACAAGAGGGAAAGCTATATCTCCACCACCAAGAACAGCGCTTGTGGTTCTTGTTTTTGAACTGGATTTTTTCATGTGGGTGTATTTATTTGTTTTTATTGGTTTAATCTCTTTTTTATTCTCTTGGATTTTCTCTTGTTCCTTATTTCTATCATATTTCATGTGCAATCCAGCAAAAACATTGCTATCTCTTTGAAATACAGCTAATTTGATCATATGTTTGCTTTGCCAAACTGCAAACGCATCATACAAGGATATTATAAAAAGTAAAACCGAAGCATATAACACATTCAATAAAGGAACTATTAAAAAAGCGATTCCTGAATAGACAAGTATCTCGCTAAAATTATGGATGTAAAAATTAGGTTTGTATATCTTTAATAAGGCTATTATTAATGCAAAGATATAGATTATAGGGTTTTTGACGAAAACCCCTAAAGTTATAGAGATTGTCATAAAAATTGCAATGAAATACCATAATTTCCAAAGATTTTTCTTTCTAAATCTTGCAAGTATAAGTATTATAAGAGTTCCAAAAAGAATTGCTGTTGATAAGAATATTATTGTTTCAACCCCTTCAATTTGTGGTCTTTCACCAATCGCGGTTTCGCTTAAAGTAGTGATGGTTGTGTTAGTGGTAGTATCTACTATTTTTTGCATGTCATAGCTTATTACAAAAAGCCCAAAAAACTGGCTTATCATAAAGAATATCAACAATAATAATGTTATCTTCATTCCATGCTTCATATCATTATCTTTTTTAGAATAATATAAAAATGTATGGATAATACAGAGTTATATGCAAATAGCTCATAATGTCAAGATTACCTCTTTTTGTAATGAAGGTGATTCGCTAGAAGAAACCCAAGTTAGTCTTTTGACTCTTCTCCCTTTTTCTGATGAAGAACTTGAAAAAGAAAAGATAATAATTGATGAGGAAGAGGCAACACTTGACTTTGATAGGAAATTAACTATTTTTTCAGTAGAATTAACAAAAAACAGACATATAAATAAGGTTTTAGAGCACATTTTTTCAATTCTTGGTGAAGATGGGAAAAAAGTATTGATAGACACGATCGACTCTAGAATTGATGATAATGCAAATTTCTATTTTAGGCTTGATAAAAATTTGTTCGATACAGGGTCTTGTGAACTAGTCGATCATGGAAACTGCTATCATTTTAAGATAAATGTTGCAGCGTATCCAGCAAAAAAAAAGATAGCTAAAAAAATAATCCTAGACACATTGACAAAATAAATAATAATACTACTAACAAGTAGTAATAAAACGAAACATTTAAATAGTAATGGTGTTCATTATCTCTAATGGGAATAGAATCATATTGTAGGTCGGCTCCAAAACTTAAACGTACAGAAGAAAATATGCAAAATTCTTTTAATAATTTTAATAATGGTTCTAGGGATCAACATAGATGGTTAAGAGAGAATCTTGCAAAGTATGATAATTGTATATTTATTGATGAAATGATTGAAAATATGTATTCTGAATTAAAATCAGAAACTCGAGACATAGTTTCAAATCTTGCAGGTTTTTTTAGTCATGATAAATCGGCTTTATGGCAATATAATCCTAATGGATTTATGAGAAAAAGGGTAGGTGAAGGATCTGAAATATTGATACCTATAGATCATGAATTCAATATATCTAATCGACCGAAAATACGTGAGGATTTAATCAAACATGCTTCATCAAAAGAAGAATTTGGTCTTTTTGATCCAAACACTCAATTAGTTGATAATTCTCTTAATGAACTTACAGGAGTGCATAGAGGATATCATTTAGTTGGTAGAGTTAATCAAGGTTATCTGAATATTGTTTTACAATTATACAAAAATAATGATTGTTTTTCTGATGATGAACATCTTCTTTTTGATGATTTAGTAGGTATTATCAATGGAAAATTTTCAGGGATATTAAAATCTTCACAAGATCCTTTAACTGGTTTATTGAATCAGAGAGCTATAAGAAAAGTTTTCCCTAGAAGATCACAAGATTTTTTAGAAAATTCAGGTGATTATTCACTGATTTTTATGGATATTGATCATTTTAAATCTATAAATGATACTTATGGTCATGAAACAGGTGATATGGTGCTTGAAACTTTTGCAAATCTTGTATATGATTCTGTAAGAAAGGGCGATGTAACCGTACGATACGGTGGAGAAGAATTTTTGGTTTTTTTACCTGGAAACGCTGAATTGGCATATCAAAAAGCTGAGGATATAAAAAAGAATCTTTCAGATGTGGTTTTTGTTGATGCATTTGGAAAACATATTTCTCCTGATGTACATCCAATAACTGCAAGCTATGGGATAGATTCAACATCTTTACATAGAGGTAATCCTGAAATAGATCTAAGCCTTAATGGTCTTCAAGCAAGAGCTGATGCTGCAATGTATGCCGTCAAGAGTAATGGCAGGGATGGAATCAAGATATGGGATCCCTCTTTGATGAAATAATCACTTTTTTCTTTGTTTCCTATTTTTTACTTTCTCTTTGACCTTGATTTTTACTTTCTTCTCGAATTCTTGGATTTTTGAAAGCGCTCTAGCAAAATAGATTAGATATATTGCACCTGCAAGGTAAAGTATGCTGATAAGAACAAATATTTTGTATAATAAAGGATGGTTTGTAACAATTTCTCCCCCTAGGTAAGATGATAAGAATACTATTGGTAAAAGTCCAAGGGTTGTACCTATAATAAATTGTTTGAATCTCATCTTACTAAAACCTGCTAAGTAACTAAAGATGTCTGTGCTTGTAAATGGATTGACTCTTAATAGAAATATTGCATATCCTCCATATTTGATACTATATCTATCAAAATTTTCAAGCATCTTATTTTTTGTTTTTTTGAAGAAAAAAGTACGTCCTTTCCAAGCGATATAGAAACATATTGCGCTTCCAATAATATTACCTATAAAGCTTATGAGTCCTCCCCAAAATGACCCAAAAATTATCCCTGCAGCAACATATATGATAAATCCTGGAATCGGTGCTGCAACAACTTCTAATATTATTAAAAAAAGAAGCACAAAAGGTGCAAAATTTTCAAAACCTGAAATATAATTGACTAAATCATCCGTGTTTGAATTGAAAACATGATAAAATATACCTTCGTGCTGAATACTATACCCTATAAAGAAAAGAAATGATGCTAAAAAAAGACTAAGAAGCAATGCTTTTTTTTGATTCTCATTTCTGAACATATATTTAGTTTTAATTTTCTTTTATTTAAATAGATAGCTTTAAATAGTAAGATTTTTAGTCTAGTATATGAGGTAATTAATATGGAAGAAAATCAAGGTCCTGGTAATGTTTCACGTGATGAACAAATAGGGTTTCACAAAGGAGCACTTAAAACTTTAGCAGCTGAAAGACAAGAATTATCAAAAATACTTCAGATAGTTGAGCAATTGATGCATATGCATATAAACGGCTTAAAAGAATTAGGTGTTGACTTGGCAGCTGAAGCAAATGCTCAAGCAGGAAGCCAAGCAGGATCTTCTGGAAATTCAGGAGATGCACTTGATAACCTAGTTAATAAGTGATTAAATTGAGAAAACATCTCTCAAAAAGTGATATAAAAGAGCTTAATAGTAAGATTTCTTATCTTGATTTCGAATTATCAAAAAAATCAAAGGTTGAAGTAATTGATGATCAAGTGATATTTGTTGATTCAAAGCCTTTCTTTTTCTATTATAAGAAGAGAATTGCCCCCACACTTCATTTTTTGCTTGAAAAACCTGATTCTTTACAAAAAGTCACAGTTGATATGGGGGCAGTAAGATTTGTTGTCGGTGGAGCTGATATAATGAGGCCTGGAATTGTTTCTGTTGAGGATTTTATAGAAGATGATTTGGTTGTAATAGTCGATGAAAATAATAAGAAACCGCTTGCTTTAGGTTTGGCACTTCATGATTCTGAAACTATGATGAAGATGGATTCAGGAAAAGTCATAAAGAATCTTCACAGGGTAGGGGACGAGATCTGGGACATAAAATAGCTTTTTCACTTAAGAGTGACAACAAAACAACACATTTATAAATTAAAAGTATATTCTTTTTCTCATGGAAGGACGTCCAAAGAAAGATTTAACCTTAGATGATAAACTAGTATTACTTGATAGGCTTTATAAGGAGCCTTTTGATTCTCATATAAACAAGTATCTTTATGGAGTCGAAAATACTTTCAGTATAAAAAACAAATTCAGATTCAATAATGATGAAAATATTAAAAATGAAGCAGTAGAAACAATCTTCAAAAATATGTTCTGGTGGGGAGATACAAATTATGAGGCTTCAAAATACACAGAATTTAAAGATGTAATGGAACATTATATTGGTTTATCAATTGAAGATTTTTCAAAAAAACCTCTTTTACTAGCAAGAGATTCACCTTCAGTAGATCTTAAATCTAAACTTGAAAAATTCGTTAAAAGAAAAAATCTAGTAAATCATAGAGAAACACATTTTATGTCAGCAACATCTAAGATAGCTCCTTTAGATGTTCCTTTAGAAGTCAAGATTGCAACATTCCTTCATGATTATGTGGAAGATATGTATTCATATAATCAATTAATAGGAAAAAAGAGATCGATGAAGGATATACATGAGCAAGTTCTAAAACCTTTAAAAAAATATAGTAATCTTGATTATGAATTGGTATCAACATTAGTTGATAAATTAACTATGAAACCTTTTGATAATTATAATATAAAAATTGATAAAAATCTTGATTATATAGGTTTAGATCATAAAGACGCTTTAAAATATATGAAAGGGATTTCTGAAATGATATCAGTTCCAAAATGGTTCCATTCAGAAAATTTAACAAAAAGAGGAACTAAAAGAAAAAATGAACTTATTGATACAATCCTTTATACTTTCTTAGCAAAGATAGGTGGGGATAGAGTACATAATACAAGCACTATGAGGCCTGATGAAAGGGAATTTGATAAATTGCTTGGGGATGTTTCTTTAAGCGAAGCAGAAAGCATAGCATATTCAGACCAATTAGCGGTAAGAAAAAAGATAATAGATGAAGTATTGAAATATGAAGAAAGTGAAGGAATAGTATGTAAAGATAGACAATGTTTCGATTCATATAAGAATGAGATTGATGTGTATGATTTACCAATACATCTTTTTGCTAAAGTAGAGCTTAATAAATATAGGCCTGGATTTGAAAGCGTTCATGAAAAATTAAATGATTTAGGAATAAAATTTAATACGACAAAACATCCTTTCATAATATCTAATCTTTTTAAAAACCTCATAATTATAAGTCAAGCGAAAAGATTCCTAAATGAAGAAGTCTATTCAAATAATGATTATGATAATCCTAATTTAGTTAATTTGCTTGAACATACCATTGGTAATTTAGCAGATCTATCAATAAAACAAGCCATGTATCAAAGCACACATCCTATGGCCTTTCATAGAAATTATAACTTTGAAAATATTATTGACACATTTAGAGATAGTAAATTAAAAGATTATTCAAGATTTACAAAGCCGACAGAAGATGATCATGTGAGAAAATTTGATGGCGCTGTGGAATATTGGTTTTTAGGAGCATTAGGAAAAGATCCTTTAGTTGTAGATCAATTAAATGAACCTTGGCTTCAAGATGAAGACATGATGAAGATGCATAGATATATAGATCTAGAAATGATGTTTAAGTATCTAAAAGATGATAAAACTAGATTCTATGATGAATTTAAAAAAGATGGAAGCTTTAAGATAGGTGAATAATATGACAAATGTTAAAAATTTTGATGAATTAATAAGCAAAAGAAGTTCTTTATCTTCTTCGATGGAGGAAAAGACACCGGGGATGATTTTGCAAGGTGTTGCACTCAATCTTTCAAGATATAATAATCGACAAGTAAGAACTCGATTTCAACATTACATAGATACTAGTGATTGTATGATGTGGGTTTTTAACGATGTTCTTTTATCTAGAGCAGGTATTAGACCAAAAGAAGTATATGATGAATCTTGGCGTGAAAATAGTTTCAAAAATGTATATTCTAAAATTGCTGATCAGGTATTAACACGTAATGATATTGAACATGATGATGGTTTAGTGGAAATATTAGATAATCTTGATAAGGAAATGAGTGAAAATCAAACAGATCTAGTACACCCCAGATTGAAATTATATGATGAGAATGAAAGGATTATATTCAGTACAGGTAGGAGGAAAAGTCCTGAGAAATACTCAACTAAAGTCGCTGCAAGTTTAGCATTCGCTAAAGCATATGCAGATATAAGAAATAAAGAATTAAGCAAAACTCAAATAAAAAAAATTAGGCCATTATTGAAAGAAATTGATTTTATACATAATAGAGGTATAGAGAAGGATCCTGAATCAAAGCATATAGAAAAATCAAGAGTGAGAGATTTTGTCGGATTAAGAGTTGGTTTTAAGGATTATGAATCTGCATTAGCATATTTTAAAAGATATAATTCTTGGATAAGAGAAGGTTTTAAGGTACAACTTGAACCACATCATAGAGCAAAAGGACCGAGGTTTTGGGAAGAACAGATTGAAAAAGATTTTGAGCATTTCTATCAGCATAATACTCAAAATGGGTTTCAAAATTATCAATTAGATATTCGAAGCCAATTTTTTAAGTCTACAGTTATAGATTTCCATGGAGCTCCTTTCGATTGGATATTGAATAATGAAGGGAACCCAAAAACAGTTCATAGAAACTATAAAGGTGGAATAATCGAATCTGTAGAAAACTTACCTAAAGATTATTATCAATCATTTCTAAATTATAAGGATAGAGTTTTGGAATTCACAAGCATGAATCCTTATGGTTGTAATTTTTAGATTATCATTAAATCAATTACTTTATTCGATAAATTATTAGAAATAGTTTAAGCTCAAATCTGTTAATCTATTGATTTTATCCTTCTTTCTTTTGGAACAAAATTCATCAATTGATTATTTTTATGTTTTGAGCATCCTAGAAAATTATTTTTGTTTTTTATGAGTACAAAGCCTTTATGGCTTCTTTCCAAATCAAGGTCGTAACCTCTAAGCCACTTAGCAGCATTTTCATCATTCAATTCAATAATACTTGATTTTGCATTAGGGCCTATCATCTGGCTGAACTCAATACTTATTCTAATCTCATTATCTTTTAGTTCACCAAGGTAAAGACCAATAGTGTTGATTCTAACCTTGTCAAGGTCAATTCTATCAACATCTCTGTTAATCATGTAAATCTTATTTTTTTCATTGATGCAAAGAGCGTAAGAACTAAAATCAAATTCATAATTATAATTATCAAGAAATATATTCCTTATTCTTTTGACCTCTTTGGTATTAAGCCAAGAATAACCTTGTTTCATACTAAAATACCTCTGTATTTATGCTTGAATTTTAAAAAAATTCTTTGCATTTTACACACCCCAAACAGGATTATCTTTTCTCATGATTTCAGCAATCTCTTTCAATATTTCTATCTCTTTCTTATCTAAGAATTTGCTCAAATCTTTTAGTTTCCTAAATTCAGTTTCGCCCATGAAACTATACATGTGGTCTCCTTCACAAGCTTGTCTTCCAATAGTCAAATGTTCATAAGCAACAGCGACTTGTTCACCAGAATCAATTCTACTAACATTCTCATTGTTATGCTTAATTGATTTCACAGTCGCAATTTTTTTACCATTCTTATCCATTAAAGGAGTGTTAGTTTTTAATACCCCTGCAATCACATCAGTACCACAGATTGCTGGATTGTTCTGCCTAAAGGTCATATTTGGCATTATCTGAATCTTAACAGGTCTAGTAACTTCATCAAGCTTTCCAGCTTCAAGCTCTTTTTTCCTGTTCTCTCTCCATTCTTCAAAATCTTCAAGCAGTTTATAGATGATTGAATTTGAGATTATCTTAACATCTTTTGGAATGGTTACATCATTTCCAACATCCACATTGAAACCAAGAATACAACAGTTCAAAGGATCAGTTTCAAGGTTACTATGTGCTTCAGCAACATCTTTTTTACTGATAGGGCCAATATCTGCTTTTTTTATAGGAATATTTTTCTCAGTCAAAAGATTGTTAAGTGCTTCAAGACCGCCAAGAGCATCAGCTTTTATCAAAATACCCTCTTTTTCAGTATTGATCATTATTTCATCAACTTCCTTTTGGATCTGAGATTTAATTTCATTAATTTTCTCTTTATCATTACATACAACAACTGGCATGCCGCTAGTAACATCATCAAGATCGGGAGCACTTATTTTCACTCCTGTAGCAGCAATAGCTTCATTTATAGGTTTGAATTTTGATTTTTTATCACGCATCTCAGCTAGAGGATTTGGTTCAAGAAGAGCTCTAACTTTAGTAACAATGGGTTCATCAGTACTACCAATAACAATAGTGTCATTTTTTCTTATCATCCCATCATAAAGTATGAGGTCAATAGTTGTTCCAAGACCTTGTTCTTCCTTCACTTCTAATATGGTCCCTTTACCTTCTTTAGTAGCATCATATTCAAGATTTTTTTCAAGGAATTTTTGTGCTAATCCAGTAAGTACCATCATCAATTCAGGAAGTCCTTCTTTAGATTTAGCGCTTGTTGGAATTATCGCAAGTTGCTTTGTGAATGATTCTAATCTATCAAATCTTTCACATTCAAAACCAAATTCGTAAAATTTAGCTATAAGTTCATACATTTTTGTCTCAAATTTTTGCTGAACATCCGGGCTTTGAGCCTTGATATTTTGGATCATGTTCATTTCAGGATGGCTTTTCCAACCAGCAATAAGATCAACCTTATTAGCTGCGATAACAAAAGGAGTCTTGTATGATTTTAATATTTCAATAGCTTCAATAGTTTGAGGTTTAAAACCTTCATTCATATCAACGACCAAGATAGCGATATCTGCTAGGTTTCCTCCACGTTTTCTTAGACTAGTAAAAGCTGCGTGACCAGGAGTATCAATGAACAACAATCCAGGAATTGTATATTCTTGTTTCATTTGATCAAGAAGACCTCCACAAACATTTCTAATCGTGTCCATAGGAATAATGCTTGCGCCAATTGCTTGAGTAATAGCACCTGCTTCAGATTGGACTATGCTTGTACCTCTAATGCTATCAAGAATACTTGATTTACCATGGTCTACATGACCAACAACCACAACTAAAGGACTTCTTATTGACATACAGAATAGAAAAAGTGATTTATTTATAAAAGTTACTTGTAACTTTCATGTTTAAATTTAATTATTGAATTTGTTTGTATAAATTTTAGCTTAGGAACAAAAGATTTATAAATTTGCATATTTGCACAAATAAACAAATGAATATTCAAAAACTAGCAAAATATCATAATGCTTTATCAAATGAAATAAGATTGAAAATACTTTCATTATTATTAGAGAAAATAGAAGAATGCATATGCAATCTTTCTTAAGAATTAGAAAAAGATCAATCAGTCATATTCCGTCATATAAAATTACTTGAGGAAAACCATTTTATCAAAACTGAAAAAAAAGGTTCTTCATTATTTTGCAGTATTGTAAATGATAAAAAAGTTAGAAGGATATTGAAATGGGAATAAAAGAAAAAATAAAGAAATTATTTGATAATTTAGATAAAAAAATGGAAGAAAAATCCAAATGCAACTGTAATGGAAAATGCAAGAAATAGATGTTGCATCTTTTTTTGGACTTGAAGGAAAACTAGCAGAATCAATGAACTTTTTCATAACTGATTCTATATCTATCCTATTCATGCTTTTTGTTATGATCTTTATAATGGGGGTCATAAGAACATATATTCCTCAAAAGAAAATTAGAAAGTATCTAGATGGAAAAAAAGGAATTTTAGGAAATATTTTTGCAAGCATGTTTGGAGCACTCACTCCTTTTTGTTCATGCTCATCAATACCTATATTTCTTAGTTTTCTAGAAGCAGGAATACCATTAGGAATAACTTTTTCATTTCTGATAACAAGTCCTTTAATAAATGAATATTTAGTTGTTTTAATGCTTGGATTTTTCGGTTGGAAAATAACAGCTATCTATATCTTAAGTGGATTATCCATAGGTATAATTTCAGGATATATATTAGGCAAGATGGATCTTGAAAAAGAGTTAGTAAAAGATGTAATCTCAAAAAGAGGAATGAAAGAAAAGATATACACTTTTTTCAAAGGAAGATTAAGATTTGGATTGAACGAGGCAATCTCCATAGTGAAAAAACTTTGGATATGGATACTTATTGGAGTTGGAATCGGTGCAATAATACATAATTTTGTACCAGAAGAAATGATCCATTCAATAATAGTTTCTGTTGGAATATTTGGTGTACCAATCGCGGTGATACTCGGTGTTCCTCTTTATGGTAGTTGTGCAGCAATTGTTCCAATAGCTTTAGTATTATTCCAAAAGGGGGTTCCTCTTGGTACAGCGCTTAGTTTTATGATGGCAATATCAGCGCTTAGTTTTCCAGAAGCAATAATTCTTAGGCGTGCAATGAATCTTAAATTAATCGCAATTTTTTTTGGTATAGTAACTATAGGTATAATAATTATAGGATATCTTCTTAATCTCATTCAGTTTTTTTAAGGAATGGAAGTGCAGCTAATGCACCAAGAGTGTTTGCTACTAAATCGATTGCGGTGTTGTAATAACCTCCAACTCCATTACTATTAACTATGACTACTGCTGCAAATTCTATTATCTCATTGATTCCTCCAATACCAATGCTTGCAATAACTGTTATGAAAGCAAGAACTGTGAAGCTTGAATCTTTTTTTGAAAAGCTTTTTATTATTGAATAGACAAAAAAAGCAGCGACGAAATAACAATAGAAATGGACAAATTGATCATATTTTAAGATTTGATAAGGTTCTCCAATAAGATTTATCAGCATGAAATCATAAAGTCTTGTGGTACCTATCTTTGCCATTCCACCAAGAAGATGGAGTAAAAGCCATGAACTAAGACCATACAAAGCAATTTTTGGATAATTGAATTTCTTATCGGATAAAGTAACTAATATTAACAAGATTATCAAACTTGCTGCATAAAACAAGAATTCCCAATTCTTTCTTAATATTGAAGCTATAATAAACATAATCAATAATATCCAAGAACCCAAAATCTCTTTTTTCATATCTTTTAGCATATTCTTATTATTTTATTATGGTTTTAAATATCTGTTGGTCTCTCATCTTATTATGAAAAAGGCTAAAGATATAGCAGTAGATTCACTTCGTGCTTGTTATACAGATAGAGGAATATATGCAGGCAGAAAGCACTTTGACGATTACTGGGCAAGAGATTCTTTTTACGCTTCCTGGGGTGCGCTTGAAATAGGTGATCTAGAAATAGTAAAACATAATCTTTTGATGTTCTTAAACGATATGAAATATAATGGTCAACTTCCTTTAAGGATAGGTGTCAGTTCATTTGGGCAAGTACTAAAATTTTTTGGGATTAAACTCAAACAATCCTTTCCAACATATTTTCAGGATAAGCTTGGAAGTCACCCTCAAGATCAGAACAGTCTATTTTTAATAACCTTCAAGAAGTATATAGAAAAAACAAATGACTTAGAATTTTTAGAGGATAAGTTTGATAATCTAAGGAGTATAATAAATTGGTATGAGAACGAAAAAAAAGAAGGATTAATTTATGGGGGGAAGTATGCGACTTGGCAAGATGCAATAAAAAAAGTCGGTTGGACACTGTATAATAATGTTCTTTACTTTGAAGCATTAAAGTCAATGGATTATTTACAAAAAAAATTAGAATTAAATAAAGACAAATATAAAAAATTAGCAGAAGAAACTAAAAAATTAATAAATAAAAAATTCTGGATAAAAAATTATTATGCTGATTTCATATGTAAAAAAACTTGTGAAATTTTTTCTCTTGACGGAAATACTCTTGCTGTCATATTTGGAGTTGCTGATAACATAAAATCAAAAAAAATAGGAAAACACATATTAGACACAAAAATAATTGAGCCTTTTGGAGCAAAAACAAACAATCCAAAATATAAATCAAATGAAACATTCATTCCTTATTACTTATTTCACATGCAAGATTATCAAAATGAAGGGGTTCATTGGCTTTGGCTAGGAGCATTAGCAACAATAACCTTGAATAAATCAGGTTATAAAAAAGAAGCAAAAAATGCATTAAAAAATATAGAAAAAATTATAGAAAAACACCAAATAGTAAGTGAAGTGTACACAAAAGAAGGGAATCCTGTAAAAAGATTATTTTATCGAAGCGAGCAACCTTTTGCATGGAGTTCAAGCTTATATTTATTAGCAGAAGATGAAATCAAAAACAATAACTGAAGGAAAAGCAAAAATAAGGATATTTGAGCCAGAAAAAGATAAAGATGTCTCAAAAGAACTAGAGGTATTCTACAATCCTTTAATGAAGTTGAATAGGAACTTAAGTGTTCTATTATTGAATTCGATTGAAAGAGAAGAATTACAGATAGCGGATCCTTTAGCAGGTAGTGGAGTTCGAGCTGTTCGTTTCTTAACTGAACTTGATGAAAATAAGATTAAAAGTATAAGGATAAACGATTATAGTGAAGAAGCAGTCAATCTAATAAAAGAAAATATTGGATTAAATGAAGATGAATTAGTTTGTGATGATACAAGAAGATTTAAAACTAAATCTTCTGTACAGAAGAATCATTTTGATTCTTCTTGTATAGAAGTTTCACAACTTGATGCAAACCAGTTTCTAAACGAATCATTTGGCTTTTATTACATAGATATAGACCCTTTTGGCAGTCCTAACTTTTTGCTAGACTCAGCTGTAAAAAGAATCTCTAGGGGAGGAGTATTAGCAATTACTGCAACTGATACCTCAGCATTATCCGGAACTTATCCAAATGCAGGATTAAGAAAATACTGGGCAAAAACTATCCGTCAAGAGCATAAGCATGAAGCAGGAATAAGGATATTGATTCGAAAATGTCAACTAATAGGAACCCAATATGAGAAAGCATTAACACCAATTCTTTCATATTCAAAAGATCATTACTTCAGAATATTTTTTTCTGTAGAGAAAGGAAAGGAGAAATGCGATAAGATCTTGAAAAAACATGAATATCTCCATTATTGTTCTCATTGTGCAAATCATGAGATAAACAAGAATAACAATCATATCTGCTGTGATAAGGAAACACAAACAGCAGGACCTTTATGGTCAGGAGAACTATTCGATGTAAAATTATTGAATAAGATAAATAAATTAAATGAAGATGAAAAAAATCAGAAATTTATTGAAACTCTTTATCAAGAATCCAAATTGAATATTCCTTTTTTCTATGATATTCATTCAATATGTAAGAAGCATAAGCTTCCCATACCAAGAACAAACGAGTTGATTGAAAAGATAGAAAAGAAAGGATTTAAAGTTAGCAGAACACATTTTCTAGATACTGCAATAAAATCTGAAATAATTTTTGAGAAGTTAATTAATTTAATAAAAAAGAAATAATTTTGGGAATCATCCCATAGCTAAGTCCATCTTGTAGATTTCTGCGCTAGATACTTCCTCTAGTTCGTCCATCTTTTCAGCGATAGGATCAAATGAATCATCACCCATCTCATACATAGCAAGAACTTTGATTTCTTTTAGTCCGAAAGCTACAGGATTAATTTCAACTATTGTATCTCCTTTTGCACCTGCTTCAGTAGCGATAGCTTGACACTTTGCTGCTAATGCTTCTACATCTACATCTGTTCCGTCAGGCATTATTTTGAATGTAATTATTGCGTTTGCACCCATCTTATTCACCTCTTAATTAATTTGGTCCTTCAAATCCACATGAAGGGCATGTATATTTAACAACATTTTTTCGACACTCTACGCATCTTGTGATTTCTTCTTTGCCACATCCTGGGCAAACAAATTTAACTGTTCCAGTTACGTTTGAAACATTTTTTTTACATGATGAACATTTTGCTTCACTCATTTTAGTATTCCTCCAATAAATATGATAATTGATTATTTTTAGTCTTTAGGATTTAGGATTTATTTATAAAAGTTACTATGGTAGTAACTTTAGACTTACCATCAGTAAGGATAAAACTTATTGCAAAGTTTTATGGTTTGATTTTTTTCAATATATCTTCAATCTGCTTTCTTGTAGCTTTTTCTCCTGCTTTTATTATATCTCTTCTTTTCAAAAAATCATAGAATTCAAATTTAGAGATGTCTGGTTCAATCAAGAAATCATATTTATGATCTTTCAATCTAAGTCTAATTATCTCATCACTCATGATTACAAAGCTTCTTCGTAAAATATCATTTATTCCTTTCGCTTTCTTATCATGAAACCTTGAAAGAACATTAGAGCAAATAATAATATCAAGCTTGTATTTTTTAAGTAGATTTATAGGCAATGGATTGATAAGCGTGCCATCAAGAAGAGTTTTTCTTTTGTGGTTTACTGGTTTCAATATTCCTGGAAGGCTAATAGTTGATCTTATAGCATCAGAAACTTTTCCTTTATCAAACACTATTTCTTTACCTTCATCAAGATCTGTCGCATTAACAAGAAGAGGAATTTTCAAATCTTCAAAACTAGCACCTTGAAGATAATCATCAATGAATTCTTTGAAATTCTCGCCTTTGATTATACCCCCTCCTGTGATGCTTATATCAAAAAATTTTATGAAATCTTTTAGCTTAAAATTGTTGATATAGTCTTCCACACTTTTAATATCAAGATTTTTGGCATATAATGCTCCAATAATGCCACCCATGCTGTTTCCAGCAATGATATCTGGAGTAATACCATTTTTTTCCAATTCTTTTAGGACACCAATGTGAGCAAGCCCTCTAGCACTTCCTCCACTAAGAACAAGACCAATCCTTGGTTTTTTTCTTCTAAATATTTTTCTTATCAATATATTACCTCAATTAAATCATAATCTCCCATATTTCATATAATTATTAATATCCTCTTCTGACATATCTATAGAAGAATCTTTTTTGATATTCTTTCTTGTATGATGGCGAACAACAATAGATCTTGAGTATTCTTTTTTCTTCTTAAGAAGATAATATCCATATATCAATCCGCAAGCAAGTCCTGCTAAATGAGATATGTTAGCAACTCCAGGCATCCCTATTCCAAATAATCCTAATATGTCAAGTGCTGCAAATATAATCCCTGCTGTCCTTAGAGACATTGGAACTACAAAGAAAAACAGTACTCGTAGATCTGGCATAAGCATGATAGTAACACCAAGCATACCCATTATGGCACCGCTTGCTCCAAGCGCATAACTTCCACCTAGAGGGGTTAAAGCAAATGCTAAAGCAGCAGCTATACCTGACAAGAAATATACAATCAAGAATCTTTTACCTCCAATCCTTTGTTCTATTAAAGGTCCAAACATGAATAATGCAAACATGTTAAAGAATAAATGGTTCGTGTTGGAATGCAAGAACATTGATGTAAATATTATCCAAGGTCTAGTGAATATATTAGCTGAATCGAGCAGGAATAATCTAGTGAACCAATCTCCTAGAGTCATCTGGAGCAAGAAAAATGTTATATTTATCGCAAGCAAAGTAACTGCTACGTTTCTGATCTGAAAATTTTTTATTTTTTTATTTCTCATATGTAAATATAATACTTTCAAGTTTTTAAAACTAATGTTCTAATTCCCCTAATTGAATTATGAATTATTCTAATTTAAAGGTTAATCACATTTTTTAAAATATAAGCATAACCTTTATATAAAAAAGCTTGATTCAAGCATATCAGAAAACAAATATTTTAAGAAAAATTCTTGAAATTGAGGTATATAAAACACTAAAAGTGGAAAATCACTTTTGTGTATTTATCCCTGGAGGAATAAATATGGCAGTAGAAAATAATGATAAAGTAGCAATACAATACAAAGGAACATTAGAGGACGGAACAGTATTCGACACAAGCGAAGGAAGAGAAGCACTTGAATTCGTAGTAGGAAAAGGCATGGTTATCCCTGGTTTTGAAAAAGGAATAGTAGGTCTAAACGAAGGAGACAAGAAAACCATTGAGATTCTTCCAGAAGATGGATACGGTCCAGTAATGAAAGAATTAGTCCAAGAAGTACCTAAGACAGCGCTACCTGCAGAGATTACTCCAGAAGTTGGAATGATGCTATCAGCACAAGGACCAAACGGACAGATGATCCCAGTAAAAGTAGCAGAGATTGGCGAAGAAACAATCAAGCTTGACATGAACCACCCTCTCGCAGGACAAAAACTAACTTTTGATGTCACAGTTGAAAAAGTAACCAAAGCAGGAGAATTTGAAGAGGAAGAAGAAACAGACGATGATGGTTGCGGTCCAGAAGGTTGTGCATCATGCTCAAGCTGTGGAGGACATTAAATCCTTTTCTTATTTTTTTAATTAAATGAAGAGTATACCTTGTACTTTAGTCCGTGGTCTTTGATTTTTCTAATTTTCTAATTTTTTTTTAATATTGTGATTATGTAGTCATAACATTTATATATTAGTGCCTTAAAATCAATCATACTTAGTAATACTATTATATAAAAAATTAGTGGGGGTAAAATATATGGTTACTACATTAACTATGATGACGTGGACAATACCTATAGTAGCAGTTCTAGCATTGCTATTTGCAGGAATACTTCATCGTGGAATAAAAAAACAATCAGAAGGAAATGCTAAGATGAAAGAGATCGCTAAAGCGATCCAAGAAGGAGCAATGGCATTCCTTACAAGCGAATACAAGATACTAGCAGTATTCATCGTAATACTCGGACTTGTACTAGGATTATTCCTAGACAATAAAGCAACAGCAATAAATGAAGGCTGGCTTACAGCACTAGCATTTGTAGTTGGAGCAGTTTGTTCAATACTAGCAGGATTTATTGGTATGAGAACAGCAACACAAGCAAATGTAAGAACAACAAACCTAGCAAAGAAAGGATTAGCACCAGCACTAAGACTAGCATTTAGCAGTGGAGCAATCATGGGACTTTCAGTAGTAGGACTAGGAGTTCTAGGACTAAGCTTAGTATTCTACCTATTTTCATTAATAATGGGAATCGAGGCAATAGCAGCAATAAATTTACTAACAGGATTTGGTCTAGGAGCATCAAGTATAGCACTATTCGCAAGAGTAGGTGGTGGAATCTACACAAAAGCAGCAGATGTAGGGGCAGACTTGGTAGGAAAAGTAGAATCAGGAATACCTGAAGACGACCCAAGAAACCCAGCAACAATCGCAGACAACGTAGGAGACAACGTAGGAGATGTTGCAGGAATGGGAGCAGACCTATTCGAATCATACGTAGGAAGCATCATATCAGCAATGATACTAGGAGTAGTAGTATTTGGAATCAACGGATTCATGCTACCATTAATGATTGCAGCAGCAGGAATAATCTCAAGCATTATAGGAACATTTTTTGTCCGAACAGATAATGAAGAAGGAATCCACGGTGCACTAAAAAGAGGATTATTAGTTGCAAGCGTGATAGTGGTTATAGCAACATATTTCCTAACAAAAGGACTACTTCCACCAGAAGCATCACTTGGAGTATTCTACGCAATATTAGCAGGACTAGTTGTAGGAATATTAATAGGGTTAGTAACAGAATACTACACAAGCTATGATTACAAACCAACACAAAAGCTTTCAGAAGCAACAAAAACAGGAAGCGCAACAACAATAATCCACGGACTAGCACTAGGATATGAATCAGTAATCTTCCCAATCTTATTGATTGCAGGAGCAATACTATTCAGCTTCAAGTTCGCAGGATTATACGGAATCGCACTTTCAGCAGTAGGAATGCTTTCAACACTAGGAATCAGCCTAGCAATCGACGCATACGGACCCGTAGCAGATAACGCTGGCGGAATCGCGGAAATGGCAGGACTAGACAAAAAAGTAAGAGAAAGAACAGACCTACTAGACTCAGCAGGAAACACAACAGCAGCTATCGGAAAAGGATTTGCAATCGGTTCAGCAGCACTAACAGCACTAGCACTTTTTAGCGCTTACACAAAAGCAGCAGGACTAACATCAATCGACGTAACAACACCAACAGTTATCGCAGGATTACTGATAGGTGGAATGCTTCCATACATATTTAGTGCTTTGACAATGAAAGCAGTCGGAAGAGCGGCTTTCGCAATGATTGAAGAAGTAAGATATCAGTTCAAGACAATCAAAGGACTTATGGCTGGAAAAGCAAAAGCAGATTATGCAAGATGTGTAGAGATCAGTACTAAAAGTAGCTTGAAAGAGATGATCCTTCCAGGAGTACTAGCAGTTGTTTCACCAATACTTGTTGGAGTATTCATGGGAACAGAAGCGCTAGGTGGTTTACTTGCAGGAAGTCTTGTTTCAGGAGTACTACTAGCTATTTCAATGGCAAACAGTGGTGGAGCATGGGATAATGCTAAGAAATATATCGAAGCAGGACACCATGGCGGAAAAGGCACTGAAGCACACGCAGCAGCAGTAACAGGAGACACAGTGGGAGATCCATTTAAAGACACAAGCGGTCCAGCTATCAACATCTTGATAAAGCTGATGAGCATAGTGTCATTGGTATTCGTACCACTGTTCTTGATGTTCGCATAAGCGAACTATTTTTTTTCTTTTATTATTGTTTATCTTTATGATATATTTCTAGAAAAATAATCTCTTTTTTTACATCTAAAAAAATATATGAGATTCTAAATGGAGAAACATAAACTTCTCTAGTCCCTTTTCGAACATTTCTCATAGGTTTTCCAATATTAGGTGTTTTGACAATCTTTTTTATTTGTTTCTTGATTTTTAATTTTAATAATTCATCATTTATCTTTGAAAAAGTTTTCTTAAAAGAATTTTCAAAGCTTACATCTACCATTTTTCTATTTCGCTAAAAAATTCTTCTTCACTCATAGTGGTAAAATTTCCTTTTTCATATTCTTGCCAAGCTTTTTCAGTTCTTCTAGCAAATTCAAGATCTTCTTTTAATTCTTTAGCTACACCTTCTATCTTTTTCATTATTATCTTATCTTCTTCTCTTATGAGAAGGAATTCATCGCCTATATTGAAATCATTTCTCATATTACTAGGTATAACAATCTGTCCTTTAGAACTAAGTTTTCCTATTGCAAATTCCATAAAATCACCTAAAGTAAGGTGTGTCTTACTAATATATAAATTTTTGTTTAAAGTGG
>PKTL01000040.1 GCA_002867475.1 Candidatus Woesearchaeota archaeon | reverse complement strand
AAATGGGGCCACCAGCGGGAATCGAACCCGCGTCATAGGTTAACTGCACCAAAAGTGGTTCCACAGACCCATATTCTACCATTGAACTACAGCAGCCATTATATATCTTAGATTTTTAGAAATTATATATTCTTTTTAAATATTACTCATTTACTCATTTGAAAAAATTATCCTATTAATTATTTGATACTTTATTATTTCAATATTAAAACATCAATGGAAGTATATCTTTTATCCCATTTATAAAAAATTGGACTGAAAGTGCTGTAAGAATTATTCCCATAATCTTATTTATTACTCTTAGTCCTCTTTCTTTGAAAAAAGATTGCACTGCTTCACTTTTTGATAACACAAAATATATCAAGAGCATGTTTAGAAGTATTGCAAGAAATATCAAGAAATAATGATTAAATCCAGGGTTGTCACTGATCATCACAACCACTGTTGATATTGTTCCAGGACCCGCAATCAAAGGTATTGATAAAGGAACTATGACTATATCATCGACCTCATAATGACTATGGTGTAATTTTCTGTGTTCTCCTTTTAGAAGGTCTAATGAGATTTTCATTAGGATTATTCCACCTGCAATCTTAAAAGCGCCGATAGTTATACCAAAGAATTTGAAAAGGTATAATCCTGTTACTCCAAAGAACATTAATATTATTGTTGAGATAACGGTTGCGCCTTTTATTATCTCTTTTTTTTCTTCTTTTTTTGAGTCCTCAGTTAGTGTTAAAAAAATGCTTGCTGTGCTGAAAGGGTTTATGATCACGAAAAGACTTATGAATGCATACATGAAAAAATTGAATACTGAGCTTTCTATAATCATAGAAATAAGTAATAATGTTCTTGCTTTTTAAAACTTGTGATGATTAGAACTTTTAGAAAAATAAATTATACTCCTCTTACTTCAACTTCAGGTATTATTTTTCTTGCTATTTCTCCCATCTCCTCTAATACACCTTTTAAATAGGGTGTCACATCATAATATTTTTCTTCAATGACTTTCATAGGAACAAACTGTTGCAAGCAATATCTTTTAGTGTCGCTTCCTAACCACTCAGCAATTTTTTCCATATCTTCTTTTGTGACTACTTCTGGAACTATTGTTGTTCGAAATTCATAATCAACTCCAGATGATTTGATAAGATCTATTGATTTTTGGATGTTTTCCATGTTTACCTTGACACCTGCACCTAGTTCATATTTTTCTCTAGAGGTTTTTATATCCATAGCTATATAATCGATCAATCCTTCTTCTATCATTGATTTTAGCATTTCAGGATTTGTACCATTACTATCAAGTTTTACTTCAAGACCTATCTCTTTTATTTTTCTAAGAAGCTCAGGTAATTCTTTATGTAGTGTTGGTTCTCCACCACTAACACAAACACCATCCATCCAATCTTTTTTCTTTTCAAGATACCTAAATATACTTTCAATATCAAAACGAGGTATCTCATCAGGCCTTATTACCATATCAGCATTATGACAGAAGCCACATCGAAAATTGCATCTTCCAAGAAAAATAACAGATACAAGCTTACCCGGATAATCAAGCATACTTGTTTTTATGAATCCATTTACCAATAAATTTTCCATTTTAATCTTAAAAAAAATAATTTATAATAATTTTATAGTAATTCTTTTACTTCTTCAAAAGTTGGAACATTTGACCTAAAACTTTTGATTTCTTTTTTTCCAGAATCATCTGTTACTATTATTGAAGGTGTTGCCATGACATCAAACATTACTCCTTCAGTTAGTCCTTCTGGTTCTTTGATATTATGATATTCAACTTTTTGTCCTTCTGCTTCAAGCTTTGCTCCTATCTCTTTTGCTGGAGGACAGTTTGGGCATTGGTCTTGTACAAATATTTTTACTATCATCTTATCTACCTATTCTACAATTATGCACATTTCTGGTTTTTCGCCAAGCTTATAGCTTCCTTTCTGCCTATCTTGGAACTCTGCTTGCTTTGAACCATTCCAATTCTCTATTATTGAATAATATCCAACCACTCTACTCATACCAAAAACATTGGTGCTTCCACAATTATTACATTTAGGCTTACTCATTTTCTATTTCCTCTACATTGTTTTCATCTTCTTTTTGGTGATGATCATGGTTATGATTAACCACGTTTCGTTGATATCCTGGAGTTACAGAATTACAATCTTTACATACTGTAAATTCAGGGCTAAGAACAATCTGTGCACTTTGAGTATTCAACCAAGTTTTTTCAACGAGATTGAATACTGCTCTAGGATCGGGTCTTTGTTCTCCAAGGAAAATGTGTGTTATTGCGCCACTTTCAATCAATGAATTGAATTTTCCTTGTTTTTCGATCCTTTCTATTATATCTACTGGTGCATCGGCTTCTAAGTGTATACTGTTAGTATAATATACTTGTCCGGATTCCTTATCTCCTCTGACAAGATCTGTTGCGTAATCAGGGTATTTTTGCATATCTACTTTTGCAAATCTAAGTGATGCGCTTTCTGCAGGACTTTCTTCCAATGTTACTTTAAGACCATATTTATTCTGAAACTCTTTTGCTTTCAGATACATAGTACTAATTATCTTTAACCCCATCCTATATGCATCTTCATCTTCATGGAGTGCTTTTCCAGTAATGTTTTTTACTGTTTCATTCAATCCGATCATCCCAACAATATATGTTGCTTCTTCTAGATCAACATAAGGTCTTCCATCTGGAGCAAGTTTTCCTATTTCCCATAATGGTGCTCCTGGTTTTTCCATAAGTTTTGTTATAAATTCTTTCTTTTGAAGATGTGCTTTCATTGCTATCTCCATTGAGTTCATTATTTCTTCAATAGTTTTATCATAGTCTCCTTTTGCTTTGTATGATGCTTGTGGAAGATTTATTGTGACGTTTTGAAATCCGCAAAATCTCATGCTTTCAGGATTTGTAAGCATAACATTATCTGTTATCTGAGTTCTTAATCTGCAACATGCTGAAAGGGTTACTTCATCCCTATCAAAGATAAAATATGTTGAACCATTTTCTGATGCTATAAGGCAAGCATATTCTAGAAGGCTTCTTTGATCTGGATCATCAAATGTTTCCTGATTCAAATGGAAATCGAACTTTGGGAAAGGGAAAGGTGTTCCGTTACTGTCTCCTTCTCTCCATACATCCATAAGTGCTTTAGCAAACATTTGTGCTTCTTTCTCATAATCCTTATAAGTTTTGCCTGTATAGTTTCCACCTGGACCTATTGCAGGAATATCTCTCATATATTTTGGTATTCCTGTATGGATATTGAAATCGATAAAAAGTGTTTGTCCACCTCTACTAAATGCATTTTGTGAACAAGAGAATATTAGGTATTGTGCTTCTTGTTTCATCCTATCATAATCCATACCCACTAGGTATGGTGCGTAGAATATGTTCACATAACCAATTCCAAGCGCGCCTGCATAATATGCTTGCATTGATGCAAGGAATGTATTAAGATGACCTGTTAATGTCTGTGCGTGCTTTGCAGGTCTTGATTCTGTTGATAGGTTTCCTAGTTTTAAACCGAATTTCTTTATGAATTCAAGACTGTGTGCTGAACAATATACCCTTACAGGATATCCAAGATCATGAAGATGTACTGCTCCATCCATGTGTGCTTTTGATACATCACTTGTGAATATCTCTTTTAGTGCGTATTGTTTCA
This sequence comes from Candidatus Woesearchaeota archaeon, assembly GCA_002867475.1. Lineage (GTDB taxonomy): Archaea > Nanobdellota > Nanobdellia > Woesearchaeales > BM511 > BM511. The sequence continues at coordinate 599 of PKTL01000040.1, read as the reverse complement.
AAGTGTTTTCTGCAATAGCTAGATTTACTGCTTCAGGATTGTTTGATACAACATTACTGTTTTCTTTTGAACTTGCAAATATTATCTTGTTTATATTGAATGTACTCATTCCTAGAATGTTCTGCTTTTCAAGTTTCTTGTTAAAACCTCTAATGAAAAGTTCATGATCGACTAGTTCTCTTATCAAACTAACTGAGATTATGTTTATGTCTGAAGCAAAAACCTTTTTTTCAACAGCAATCGCTATATCATTTGCTTCAAATTGGCTTATTCCTGTTTCGTTTACAAGTGCTTCTACTATTCTTTGCCTACTCCATGAATCCAGATTTGTTCCTGTAGAAGAGGATACTTGCAATAGAAGATCTGTTGAATCTACTTTTCCATCTCCCCCTTCAGTCTCCCTTATAACTTTCAAGCTGTCAATAAGAGTCTTTTGATCTGGACTTACCACAACTTCCGGATATTTATCAAAATTTTCTTCAATACTTCTAATTATTTCGTCTTTTGCTTCCTTAACTAGATTTGACCTATCAACCTCTCTTATTAGGAACTCCATCAATTTTTCTCTGCTATACACACTTAATCACCGTTTCGATTTT
>PKTL01000008.1 GCA_002867475.1 Candidatus Woesearchaeota archaeon | reverse complement strand
TTAGAGTTCTTGACTTAAACATTCCTCTTACCATTGTTTTTCCTCAAAATTGTTAATCTATAAAGACTCCCTTGAGACTAGCCTTCAATAGTTATTACTACTCAAGGAATCGCGGTTTATTTATAAACTTATCGGGGAGGGGGAAAGAATTAATAGGAATATGCTTTTGCAAATATCTGTGATAACCATAAAAGAAATGATACTAATAATATAAATAATATATTCATACTTATTAAGAATTCTTTTGATTTAATAAATCTAAAAATCAGGTAAAAAGAAGTAATAAAACAAATTAGCAATATAAATATTGAAATAAGAGTATTTTGAATAAAAATAGATAAAGGCAATGCTAAAAAAAGGTATAATATAAAACCCAATAAGATACTTGGTAATATTTTAAGTAAGTAAGTTTTATTTAATTTCATGGTTAAAAATTAACATTATAAATATAAAAAATTATTGATTTTGTGGTTTTTCTTTCTTTTTTGCTTTTTTCATCAAGAATCTGGCTTTTCTTCTACTATAATTAACAGGGTTCTTGATCTTAGGACATAGATTATCTGGTTTACAGATGCCAAGATCCTTATAATACATATTATTATCACAATTTGGAGGAAGTATTCTTTTATTATGCTGTTTAGCATATCTAACTTGACCAAGAAGAATAGTATCACGAAGTGCTTCTTCAGGCTGTTTCTTATTCCAATCAATAAGAATCTCTTCGATACGGTCATAATTATAACCCGTCATACTTAAGAAATTAGTTAATGCAAACATGAAACGTTTCTTACCATCTTCCATCCCCTCAAGCCCACATGTGATGCAAGGTGGAAATAATTCTTCAGGAATCTCTTCAGCAAGCTCTTCATCATCAAACTCTTTAGGTGTAAATTGATACTTGTTATCTGCTTTAACTTTTTTTGATAACGTTTTCTCATGAAGATGGTAAGCTTTATCAAAAAGCTCGACGCATTCATCTTTAATAGCATTTTCTCTATCAAGAAATTTAAAATTACTAATCTTTACTTTTTCAGGTTTGCAAAAATCCTTTTTGAAAGCATCAATCTTCTTCGGATTAAATGGAGCACTTACAAGCCCACTTTTTTCATGAAGGCTATAAACACTTCTATAAAGATGACGGCTACTGATAAGGATAGTATCCACATCAAGAATACTCATGATATTAAACTTATCTATAACTAAAGAATTTTCACAATTACATAAATTATCATCTTTTAATCGTTGCTTGATAGTGTGCTTTTCACACATAACATTGCATTTTTCACACATAAAAAATTCAAGATTTGATTCATGACTATTTCCACATACAGGGCATACAAAAATAATCTTTTCATTAGATTTTCTTGAAGGTTTTCCACATTTATCACAAACACTTCTGATAAAATCTTCATATTTTAATCCTGTTTTTTTTTCCATTTCAGAAATAGTATATTTCACACCTTCAAAATAAATCACTCCATTTTCATCAAATTTATATTTATTTTGGATATAATCAATTATATATAATGCAACAATTCTTGCAGCATCAGGAAAAAGCTTTTCAGTTTTCAATCCATTGATCTCTTTAGGAAAACTATCAAAAGGAACACCTATGTGAAAACCTTTATTACCACTGAACTTGATACTAACACTTTTTTCAACTCCATTATCATATAATGCTTGAAGGATAAGCTTAGCACTAAGCTTACTAAATTCCCAATATGGGCAATCAATATCGATCACTAGATCCCAACCAATCCTTAGATCTTCAAGATCTTTTTTTTTTAATTTTGGAGAAAGCAGTAATGGATTTGCCCATCTTTCTTCACTAAAATGAAAGCTAGTAGATCCTTTTTTTGCAAGGTCAAGCACCTCATCAGGATAACCTATCATGTCAGGCCTTTTACCAAATCCAAAATCAAAACGCGTAGCAACTTCTAAATCTTTGCAGGCCCTAGTAATTTCTTCTCTTATGTCCTTTCTTTTATAATATAATAAAAGTGTGCTTTTCGTTAACATATTAATTAAATTTCATCATATTCTGGTTTTGTGTTATTCATAATCTTTATATTCCTTATCTAATATTTCTCTTATCTTCTTCGCTTTTTTTTCACCAATAAGTTCAATTTCTTTCAATTCATCCTCTTTAGAGTTGGCAATATTTCTTATAGATCTGAATCTCTTTAATAAGGGTTTGGATAAAGTACTTCCAACACCTGGAAAACTACTAACAATATATTCTTGAAGTTCTCTATCATTGTTTGGTTTTACATTATGGAGTGTGAAACTTCTTTTTTCATTCAATTGCTCTTTTGTTGCAATCATCCTTAATATCTCTGAAGATTCAATATTATCTTTACTAAAATATATAGGGATGCCAAAGCTTATCATACTAGCAAGGATAACACCTTTAATAGCATTAGGGGATATGTTTCTCATTGAATATATGTCTTCAGTACCTTCAACAATGACAAGAGGTTTCTCATACTTTTTTAATTCTTTAAGCTGTCCCATAATTCTACCATCAATAATGCTATCAACAAAATCTGGAATGGTCTTGAATTCAACACATACTCTATCGCTAAGAAGATAATCTCCAATCTCAAGAGTTTCAAGCTTGATTTTCACACCTCTATCAATAAGTAACCTTATAATCTTATTTGCTTTTTCTCTATGATCCACTATTATTTTTATATTATCCTCTTCTTTTTTTTCAGTAAAATCTTTTAAGCTAAGATTTTTAGAAGGAATCTTATCTATTTTCTTTGTTTTCTGCATTTCTTTTAGAATCCTATACATACGGTTTTCTTTATGATAAGCACTCCATTTATATCCTTCATCTCTTGTTCCTTTACTAAGAAGAACAACAACGCTACCTTCTTCAAGACGTCCTGTTCTTCCACGACGTTGAATCTGCCGTATAGCACTAGGTATAGGTTCAAAAAAAATGACTTTGTCAACTTTTGGGATATCAAGACCTTCTTCGGCAACACTTGTAGCAATTAAAACTTCAAATTCGTCATTTCTAAAACGTTCAATTAATTCTTTTTGCTGTTTTTGACTTATTCCTTGACCATTCTTTTTAGCTTGTCCAACAAAGATCTCGTTTGTAACAAGACCTGATTTATCTAATGATTCTTTGATGACATTAGCAGTATCACGAAATTGGGTAAATATTATCTTTTTTCCATCTGGATTTTCAAGAAGAAGCTTTTCAAGCTCAAGCATCTTAGGATGATTAATATTTTTATCTATCAAATTTTCAACTCTTATGAAAGCCTCTTTAAAAAAAGGATTTGATGAAATATTTATAACTGCTTTAGTCTTTGTAGTTCTAGCATCATTGAATATCTTTTTCATATATAGATGCAATTGCTTTATTCCTTGAGATTCAAGAAGCTCAATACCATGGCCTAATTTTATTATTTCAGCAAGAACACTCATTCCTTTCATAAGTTCAAAATCTTTTTCTCCACTGCTTATCCTTGATTGGATCTCCCGTTGCAAAAGAAGCAAATCTTTTTTACCTTTCATCTCAGAAGAATCAGTTATGCCTATCTCTTTTAAGAACTTAAATCTTTCTTTTATTATAGATTCTATCAATTTCTTGATTTCTTTAAAATCATCAGGTAGATGAACCTCTATAGTCTTAACCTTTGTCTCTTGAATGTAAGGCTTTACATCATTATCATCTTCAGTTCTAACTTCAATCGATTCAATAAATAGATTATTCATAACTTCATTCACTTTTTCCTTTGTGTCACCTGGAGAAGCAGTCATTGCAACTATTCTTGATTTATTTGAATTCTCAACATATTTTTTAGCTATGAAATTATAGGCATAATCACCTACAGCTCTATGTGCTTCATCAAAACCAATCAAACTAAAATCTTTAAGGTTGATACTATCAGTTATGATATCATTTTCTATACATTGAGGGGTGCTAAATATAATTTTTGAAGAATTGTAGATATCCTTTCTTTTTTCTGGTTTAATCATTCCAGTGATTATACTTATATCTTCTTTTCTAATCTCAAAATTTTCAATGAAATTATTATAGTATTGTTCAATAAGCGGCCTTGTAGGTCCAAGAAGAAGTATCTTACTTTTAGGATAAAGAGAAAGCCGGTTTGCTGTAACCATCAAGAATATGTTTGTTTTTCCAAGACCTGTAGGGAGAACTACAAGAGTGTTATTTAAGCTGCAAGTATTGAAAATAGTCTCTTGATATAATCTTGGCTTAAAGTTTTTAATCATAATTATTTTTGGATGAGATTTTTATTTATATATGTATTCTGTAAATGTCCAGTGAAGTTTTTTTTAAAATGATTTTTTCAAGTAAAATTTATAAGGGCAAATGTATAACTATAAATGATGCAAAAAACATCTTTATTAATATTGTTCATTAGCTTATTAATAATATTCTCTTCTTTAGCATATTCTAGTGACTTAAATCAAGAGATAACCCTTTTAAAAAATGGGGAAGCAACAATTAGTGGTGATACAACATATATTCTTGATCTGATACCAATTCCTAATGGGAATGAGATAATAACTGATGAACTCACTTCAAAAGAAGGTAAATCTTGGTATTTCAAATATGATCTTCAAGATAATTTTACAGATGTCAAGATAGTTATTGAACTTCCAGAAAAAGCAACAATAAATTCTGTTGAATCAGGATTAACAACAGGTATAAAGTCTGAATGGGATATAACAACCATAACATTTACAGGAAAAAATAAGCCTGTGGATATAATCATACGATATGAGCTTGAGAAAGGATATACTAAAACAACAATATTTTTTTTTGTAATAATAGTTTTACTAATATTATATCATTTCAGAAAAAAAATATTTAAAATCAAAAAGCAACCTAATGGAAAAAAACTAAAAAAAGAGATAATAAAATCAGAAAAAAGTGAATCTAAAAAAGAGGTAAATATTGAAAAATTAAAAAATGTCAGGTTGATGCTTAATGAAACTCAATTAAAGATTCTTGACAATCTGATAGAATTTGGCAATCAGACAAATCAAACAAAATTGATGCATTCAACAAGGATTCCTAAAGCTAGCCTTTCAAGAAATCTTGAAATATTAGCTCAAAAAGAAGTCATATTAAAAATAAATACAGGCAACTCAAACCATATCAAACTGCATCCTCAGTTTATTGTTGATAACGAATAATATTTCTTGTTCCATCCTGTTCCACTTAGTTCTATAGCTTTTCAGGTTTTTCTTAAATACTGTTCCATCCATTCTAATCATATCACAAATTTAGTGAGGTGATAATATGAATATAGCAATGAGAGCAACAAGACAAAACCCAAGATATCTTGGAAGTATTGAAGACGTAACAGATAAAGTAAAAAGTTTACTTGGAAAAGACACAGAGTATGTGGCACAATTCAATGATAGACCTCTTTATCACGAACCACGTCAAGATGCGTTATATGTTTGGAATCAAGAAAACCAATATATAACAAGAGTGAATGTAAGAGACCAAAAAGCACCATATTATCAAATAAGATGAAAAAAACAAGCATCTTTTTCAAGTTCGGGATTTCGATCCTGATCTTGTTATTTTATATTTTTTATGTTACAAATTTTCTTTCTTTCTTATCTTTTTTACAATGATTATTATAGATTATAGCAATCTATTTAAACCCATATTTTTGACTTTTAGATTATGGCATTTCCTACAAAAAAAGTATATGGTCAAAGCAAGCAAGACACTTGTTATTTTTGTGGTGCAAATGCAAATATGGAAAATAGCCAAGGTTTCATCGTTTGTAAAGATCATAAAGATAAGGATGTTGAACCTATAAGGTGTCTTTGTGGAGAATGGCTTGATATAAGGAAAAGTAAATGGGGAGCATTTTTTGTATGTAATAATTGTGGCCCTGTAAATATAAACAAGGCAAAAGAATATTCTGAAAATAAGGTAAGTGCTGCAGATGATTCAGGATTCAAACTAAATAAATCATTAAGAGATAAGGAAGAAACTCGAAAAAATAATGTATTAGCAGAAAAAAGAAAAAACCAGAAATATCAAAAAGATATTATCTACACTCTTGATGAATTAGATGCTATGTGGGAATGATAAGATTCAATAAAGATTTATATCTCCAATAATCCCTTTGTATGGATTTTGGCTTCTAAGTGACGCTTTTAATGCAGCACTCCTATAATATTTTAAATTATTATCTAGAACAACATCTTTAAGAAGAAAATCAAGAATATCTCCATTGAAAGTGTTTTCATCGATGAGATATGCATTTTTCCCATAATATGGAAGAGTTGTTGGATCAACATTCTTAATACTTGAATCACTTCCATCAATGAAAAATATTGGTGCATTGATGTAAGATGCAAATAAGCTTCCGATAAGCCAACTTCCAGATTCTTTTTCATTTAGAAGTACTACTGTACCAAAATTATCCCACCAACTAGCAGTATAATTATCTCTATCAATGGATTCTATATCTGAATTTGATCCAGAATAATCAAAGTAGTAATTTACATCTCTATCTTTATCATCAATCAAATCTGATAAAGCAATATCATTAAAATTATTCTTATTTATAACAACATAAGGTTGATAATTTATTTCATTATTATCTCTCCAAAGAGCCGTATTTAGAAGTAATATCTTATCCTTAACATTTTCATCGCTATCAATAAGGAAAAGGATACCTCCCTCATCATACATAAAATTTTTCCTTCTATTATTCGGGTCTAATTCTAATGACTCCCAATCCATGCTTAGATCAGCACAAGTACCGATACCCTTAAATTTCAATTCTAGATTCTCATTATTCTCATTTTCAAAACAAAAGAAATGAGGGAATTCTTCAATACACATATTTTCTAGGTTGTATGATTTTTTTAAAGTATGGTCTTTATCAAATACAAAAAAATTATATTCAAGATTATTTGCTAAACTATTTTTTATTATAGGATAAGCATCAATCTCATATCCTGCTAAAATAATATCTTTTTTAGTAAGATCTGCAAAGCATATCAATCCTTGTGAGAATAAGGAAAGGTCTACAATATTTTCAGCACCAAATTCTCCTTTTATGCTATCTACTTCTCTTCTTATATCATCAAATTCATCATCATATGAATAGCTGTCAGAATCAAAAATCAAACCTTTGAAAAAAACGAAAAATAATAGTATTGTCAATAAGAAGATAAGTAGGCCTATTATGATCTTTATCTGGTTGCTCATATTTCCTTTCTTATTCATTTTTCTGCAGTAATAATATCATATGAAAATTTATTCATAGTTGCATTTTTCCATGCACCTTCAACACATATAGCATTAACTAATAATCGATCAAAGTCAGAATCAGTAAAAACATTCCAATCTTCATCAGGATCATCTCCACAGCATAAATTACTTTTATCTTCTAATACATCTATAAGAATGTCTGGACTATAACAATTTGTTTCACCATCTTCATCACATTCATGGTTTCCAGTAATTGAATCTGAACCAGATAATAATACACAATGAAGGGCATTTTGATCAGCATCTTTACTAAATTCGCCTCCAGCACAAGCGATTCCAGTTATTGGATCGGCCCAACTTATAGAAAGTGAATGACAACATTTATTATTAGCAGGACCAAGTTCTATCCAGCAATCTTTATCTCCTTGATCAACACAATTTTCTTGAATACTTGCACCATTAATATTTTCACATGAAACCCTATTATTTTCAGCTTTATCTGTATTATTTATAACTTCTAATTGGTAATTGATTTCATTATTAAGCCTATTAGTTAAAATCACAGAATTTATACCTGTTTTGATTCTTAACTCATTTAGTATCATATTGAAATCTTTTTCAGATAATTCTCCATAAACTATAAATTCTTCATCTAATAAACAATCCAAGTCATCTTCACAAGCTTCTTCACATCCGTCTCCAAACACACAGGTTTTTCCACGTTCAAGATTACATTTATTTCCATTTGCTTCAGAACCATATATTCCTTCATCAGTACAATCATCACCCGCACTTTCTTTACAATCTTCATAATTATACCAAACAAAAACAGGATCCGATCCAGTTAATGTTTTTGCACAGAAAAACCTTTCATCATTTATGAATAAGCTTTGACAAGTATTGCTTTCTCCACAAATATCTTTAATTTCATTTTCACAAAGATAAGAATATTTATCATTCTGGTATAAAAGTGATTTATCAACCCAAGCATAATCTCCTTCATAATATTCGCACACATAAGTTATTCCATCGATAACTTCTTCATCGCAAAGATTAACATCAACTTCACAAGATTTCATCAGACCATCAACACAAACATACTCATTATCTATACTTAAGAAATAAATGCCTGTTTTACATGGTTCAGGTATAGTACCTCCACAGCTAGTTAGAGTTAAATTAATACTTATTTCATCATAATAATAAAGTTCACAACAGCTTTCATAATTATAATTCCATTCACAATCTCCAAGAAGGGCTAAATCTTCATAACAACTTTCATTGGTTGTATAATCTGAGCAAGATATATCTTCACTTGGTTCACATAAATTAGGTAATAGTAATCTATCTTCAAATATACATCCATTTGAATTTAATCCGCAAGCGGTACATTCATTTAAATCACAAATATTTCCCCCTCCATCTCCACAAGCGTCACATTCCATACAATCATTGATATCATAGTCAGTTTCATCTTCATCTAAGATCCCATCGTTATCATCATCATCATCTATATTATCTGGAAGACCATCATTGTCATCGTCATCGTCAAGTATGTCAGGGATTCCATCTCCATCATCATCTAAATCATGTTCATTATCATCATTGTCATCATCAAAATTATTATCTTCATCAATATCATATGGGTCTCTTATGCAATCTCCATCATCATCTTCATCTATGCTATTTATGATAGTATCATTATCCCAATCATTACTAAGAGTATTTAAAATACCATTTATGCTTTCATCTTCCTCATTGATTATTCCATCATTATCAAGATCATTATCACAATCACATTCTTCATCAGGTGTTCCATCACAGTCGTCATCCAAGCCATTACATCCACTAAGGATGTTATCTGCTAAGGTTGTTGTATTTATGGCTTCATTAATATAAAGGGGAATTTTTGCACTAACACTACATTTTGTAGTCAATCCATTCAAAGTGCAAACTTTTGTACCACTATCTAAACAAACTCCTATACCTTCTTCACAATAATCTCCAATATCAAAACCATTATCTACAATGGTGTCACAATCATCATCTAATCCATTACAGGTTTCATCTAATTCAATAATGTTTCCACCAATCTTTTCCCAATAGAATCCTCCTGATGTATTAAATGCACATTCTCCAATTTCACCAAGGCAAAAACCAGAAACATATTCGCTAAACTCATCAGTTTTATCATCACAATCATTATTAAGTCCATCGCAGGTGACTTCAAAAGATTCATACATCCCTTTAGCAAGCATTTCACCATCATTAAAATTCGGAAGTTGCCAACTTCCATCAATACATTCAGCTAAAGTTTCTTCACATACACCTTTTTGGTTAGGTGAAAGAGGTATATTAATTATATTTTCATCAATAGGGGTGCTTGAATCGCAGTCATTATCTTCTCCATCACAAATTTCTTCAGCACCAGGATAAGTGTAATTATTTAAATCATCACAATCTCCTGTTGGAATCCCCTTATACAAAGCATAAGCAAAACAACCTCCATAATTATTCCAGCCATCTATATAATTATCTTGATCATAATCACAGATTTCATCACAACCTTCATCTATTGTTCCATCGCAGTCATTATCTTTTCCATCACAAAAATTTACTTCATCAACAACATAATCTGGAATTATTACAGACCAATCACTATTTAAGCAAGTATATGTGGGTTCAGCACACACACCTTTATCTTTTAATCTTCCTACATTTTCTCCAATTAGAAATTCAAGAAAATGTTTAATTATTCTCCATCTATCATCAACTTCAGGTATGGTCATATTTTCAGTTTCATCAGGGGTTCCATCGCAGTCATTATCTTTTCCATCACAACTAATTTCAACTGTTTCATAATAAGAATTATATTCTAGATATTCTAGTTCTGTTAATTCTTCTCTCCATTCACCATCTTCACATACTGCTTGTGCTCCTCCACATATACCTCCTTGTAATTCAGCTCCATGATCAACAAGATCTTCCAATTCATCAACTTGGGTATCACAATCATTATCTATTCCATCACAATATTCTACAGAACTAAATATGATATTTTCTGCATCACAATATGTTGAGGTTTTACTTGTAAGATTACAAACCTTAATTCCTTCATTGGTACAACTAAGATATGTTTTAGAACAAGCTTGGTTTAAAGTAGGAAATCCATCTATATCCACTATTCCATTGCAATCATTATCCTTATTATCACAAAGAGTCTCTGTACTTCTATAATCTGAAAGATTAAGATATGTTGCAGTATCATTAACCCAACCATTAACTCCATCGCATATGTAAGGTATTCCTTGACAAACACCAACACCTGCACCTATAGGAGTTAAATCCTCATCAGTTCCATCTTTGCAATTATCATCTACTCCATTACATGTTTCGTCAGCATCAGGATTTATGGCAGCATTATTATCATTGCAATCAAATTCGGTATTATCAACATATTGTTTTCCTAAAATATTTACTTTCCCTCCTACAAGAGTGTTTGGGCAAACTTCTTTTTCTTTTGAAATATCATCATTTCCAAAACCATCGAAATCATTATCAAGATAAACAGTAACTTTTAATCCTTCATCAATATCTCCATCGCAATCATTATCTTTTCCATCGCAAAGGGTTTCATCACTTTCTTCATAATTTACTGAAAGATCTCCTATCACTTCTTGATCATATTTTGTTGAACTATCACAATCATCATCTATTCCATTACATTTTTCAGTTGCATTAGGATTTATGAATACACCTCCTGTTGACGGATTATCATTACAATCATCATTATTAGAAGCATGATGATTATCATCGCATACAAAAGTTTCAAGGATATCACTTCCAAAACCATCACCATCTTCATCAATATAATATGAACCTCCATTTCCTTCATCACAAGTTATATCCTCTTCAAAAACAACTTTGCATATGATTTTTATAGGATAATTGCCATTAGCACATGAACCAACCATTGAATTACTTTCTTTATTTTCCATAGCAAAAATACAATCTTCCTCAGTTTCGATTGAACTTCCATCACCATATCTGCACTCAATTTTGCTTTCAATTGCAGAAGATAAGCAAAGATCATAAGGGTATGTGTCTTTTGCAATTTGTTGAAAGTGTGCATTGTTTAAGTTTGATATTCTTCCAAATAATTCAGTAAAAGGATTTAAGCAACTAGGATATATGTAATCTGTTGCTTCACAACAAATAGCTTGCGCTGAATCGGGTGCGGAGCTTATTTCGGTATATATGTGAGAATTTGAATTTGAATCAATATAAAATAAGGGAATCTTAGGCGAATCACAATATTTATCATTATCAATAACACAATCTAATTCAGAATAGGATAAAGGAACAAGTAATATAAAAATAATAAAGATTGTTTTATGGATATAAGACATAAGTATTTTTCTATCTTTCTTCTTTATAAGCTTTTTTAATATACTCAAGAAATTTTAGTCATTTTCTAATGGGGAAAATCTCTTTTTTCAATAGCATATGTCCATTGACTATACCTAAAATAAATAATACTATTATGCTTAACTTATTAGCTTCATAACTTCCAATAAGATATCCTATCAAGAATCCAACTATGACTATCCAAACTGGGAAGCTTCGAAGTTTTCCATTTTTTAGATAAGTTATGATTCCACAATGGATTCCTGCAAGGTAAGAAACAAGATATATTATGAGTGAGTTTTCTATATTGAAACTTATGATAAATCCTAAAACAATAAGAATCAAGAAAAGGTACTGCACCCAATTGTCACTAAAATTTCCTTTTTTACCTTTAAGCATTATCCTATAAGAATTTATATATTATTTAAAGTTTCTTAAAAACATGATAATTTGGTTATTTGGAATACTAGATATATTAGCAGGAATAGTAATAGTACTTCTTAATCATAATCTTGCACCTTGGAATATAGGATTGGGTTTTTCAATATATCTTTTCATAAAAAGTTTTATGTTTAAAGGAGATTTGATGAGTTTTATAGATTTCTTTATAGGAATATACATAATTTTATTGCTTTTTGGGTTTCATTCTTGGATATCTTATCTATTTGCAATCTTCTTGATACAGAAAGGTGCTTTTAGCTTGAAATAATTTAAAATAAATTTATTTTTTCTCTCCAAATAATGTTGGCGCGGATTTTTCATTAACTGTTCTTCCTTCTACACCACTAAACCAAAGATATAATATTATGCATCCAATCAATATTCCCATAAGGATTATACCAAAAAAATTAGTTATGAATTTCATAGATAGCCAAATACCTATGCTTGTAAAAAGACAAAAAAAGTAAAGTGTTCTTTCACCAAAAAATATGTTCAATCCATTATTTTCAGGGAAAGGAAGAAGCGAATAGAATCCTAAAGCAATATTTATCTTAACAAAAAGATCAATAAAAGGATTACCTTGAGCACTGATAAATGCAATCAACGCAAGAAGAAAATAAGTCATGCTACCGCTAGCAGCGGTTCTTGCCCAATCCTTCATCCTAAGACCATATCTAAAATGTCCTAATCTTCCAGTTTCATTCATATTAATTATATGATAACCTGGAGCAAGATACCAAAAATACCCATTAGAGACAAATGCAAGCATTAAACCTATAAGCAATCCATTGATACTAAAAGAATATTCAGATTTATAACCTGTCCAAGAAGTATGGTATCTGCTAACAAGATTGCTAATAATTATACTGAACACTAATATGATAAGAACTAGGATCATATTCAAAAAATAATCTGGTCCAATAGTTTTTCCGCTTCTATCATTAAAACCTATTATGAACATAAGAACAAGAATTGTTATGATAAATCTTTTCCATTCTTTTCCATTAGGATTTCCATATTTTTTTAGATCATAGAATGTGTTCATATATATCATCTTTGTAAAAATGATTTAAATAGGTTTTTATTTCATCATCGATGATATTTCCTATTATTATTAATCATGAAACCTCTATAGATCTGTTCTATTAAGAAAAGTCGAGCCATTTCATGAGTGAAAGTCATTTTTGATAAGGATATCAAATCACAATCTTGTTTCAATTTATTATCAAAACCATCATGACCTCCGATGAAAAAATTAAGGTTATCATATTTTTTTAATTCTGATGCAAAGTTTACTGAATCGAATTCTTTACCATCTGGGTCAAGTAAGAAGCTATTATTATCTATTAATTTTGAGACTTTTAAAGATTCCTTATTAAGTCCTTCGTCCTTAAATTCAACAATTTCAACATCACAAAATTTTTTTAATCTTTTCAAAAATTCAGTAATACCTTCCTTAATATAGTTCTCTTTTATTTTTCCAATGCAAAAAATTTTTATTTTTTTTACCATAAAACTAAAACCTATTTTTTATTATCGGATTTTTTTGTTTTTTTAGAAACCTTTTTTTGGCTTATGGGTTTATCATTATTAGAAACAGTTATTATGTGATCTCCAAGAAGCATTTCCATATCAAGAAGTATTATCAATCTATCTTCTACTTTTCCAACACCTTTGATAAATCCTGCACCAATTTTTTTTATAATTGTCTCAGGAGCATTATCAATGCTTTTTCCATCAAGACGCAATACTTGATTGCAGCTATCAACAAGGATTCCTATCTCTTCACCTTGAATCTCAACAATTATTATCCTTTTTTCCTTAGTATTCATATCAGGAAGAAGCTTAAGCTTTTTTTCAATATCAATTATAGAAATAATCTTATCACGTAAATTGATTATTCCAAGAACATAATCTTCAACATCAGGAATCTTTGTTATTTCAGGAACAGTTATAATTTCTCGAACATCTTGAATAGAAACACCAAATTCCTCTTCTCCAAGCTTGAATATTATTAATTGATCTTCATCCATTTTTTTAGTCTGGTAGAAATCAGACACCTCTAGCAAATATACAAGATTCTGTGCTTTAAATAATTTATTGTTAAAAATACGCGCCTGAGAGGATATGAACAAAGTTCAAACCACTCATGCTTATTTATTATTTAGAATATAAACGCGCCTGAGAGGATTCGAACCCCCGACCTTCAGCTAACTCCAAAAAAAGGATTTAGGAGGCTGCTGCTCTATCCTAACTGAGCTACAGGCGCACAAGTAAGAAATAGGATTAAGGAACTATTTTTAAATATTACTCTGTTTCTAAAAAATATGTATAAATTAAAGCAGATTCCCTCTGACTTCATAGTGGAAGAGATAAATAAAGATCTAAAACTAAATGAATCTGGAAACTATTCTACATATAAATTGACTAAAAAGGAATATAATACTGTTGATGCTATAAGAAGAATAAGCGATAAATGGAATATTCCAATCAAATTCTTTAATTTTGCAGGAACAAAAGACAGAAACGCAATAACATATCAATATATAACAATAAGCAAAGGACCAAGAAAAGATCTAGAATTAAAAGACTTAAAACTAGAATATCTTGGACAAAGAGAGGAAAGATTAAATCTAGGAAATCTCGATGGAAACAAGTTCATTATAACTATAAGAAATATTGACCAAAAACCAAAAACCATATCTTCTATGCCCAACTATTTTGACAGTCAAAGATTTGGAAGAGATGACAATAATGATGTTGTTGGAAAATTAATAATAGAAAAAGAATTTCAAAAAGCAGAAGAATTAATAGGGGAAAAAATAGAAAAGCTTCCAAAAAATATTGCGAAAATGTATGTGCATGCATATCAATCAAGGTTATTTAATGATATGCTGAAAAAAAGAATAGGAAAAGTTGAAAATTCTAAATTTGAAGATTTTCTTTTCCCAAAAAACAAGTTAGAAAATGAAAATCTACCTCTAATAGGTTTTGGAACAGAAGAAACAGAAGAGGTTGAAGAAATACTTGAAAAAGAAGATATAACCTTAAGAGATTTTATCATTCGAAGACACTCTTATCTTTCAAGCGAAGGAGAATCTAGAAATAGCTTTATAGAAATAAAAAAATTGAAAGTAGATGAGATAGAAGATGACTATTTGAACGAAGGAAAAAAGAAATGCAAAGTAGAATTTATTCTTCCAAGCGGTTCATATGCAACAATAGCAATAAAAGCAATGCTAGCTAGATAGCTTTATTAATAATTTAAAATTGATTAAGTCTATGAAATATATTATCGATACCGATCCGGGATATGATGATGCTATGGCAATAATGTTGGCTGTAAAAGCAGGATTAGATGTAATTGCATTAACTACTGTCTGTGGAAATTCAACGATAAATAACATCACCAATAATGCAAATCATGTTTTAAAACTATTGGATAAATCTAATATTCCTATTTTTTCTGGTGCAAGTAAACCTATGAAAAATGAATTAACCGAAGCAGTTGTCCACGGAGAAAATGGTTTTGGAGGAGTGAATGTTAATGAAACCCTGGAGTTATCAAATAATGCTGTAGAAAAAATATTGTTTCTAATTGAAGAAAATGAAGAGATATCCTTGATTGCATTAGGTCCTTTAACAAATATTGCAAATGCTATACTAAAAAATCCAAAAACAATGTCTAAACTAAAAGAATTAATCATTATGGGAGGAGCAGTAAAAGTTCCTGGCAACCAAAGCAAAGTTGCTGAATTCAATATATTCACAGATCCAGAAGCAGCCAAAATAGTATTTGATTCAGATATTAAAAAAACATTGATTCCTTTAGATGTATGCAATAAGATCCAATTAAAAATAGAGGATTTCGATCAAATAAAAGGAGAGCTAAAAGAATTTTTAAAGTTGATAGCAAGTAGTTATATTCATTTTTTAGAAAAGGATGAAGGTGTTAAATCTGCTATAATGTATGATCCCGTTGCTGTATATTATTGTATAAATCCTGATTCTTGTAAATCTGAAGATTTGAATCTATTTGTAGAAACAAAAGATAGTTTAAATCGAGGAATGACTAATATAAAATAAATAAAAAATAAAATGGGAAAACCAAATTTCAAAGTGGTTTTCGATATGGATCTAAATCAATTCAAAACAGATTTTATCAAATTTTTGAGCGATTAATCAAGTTTATCAAAAATATCTTTTGTAACTTCTTCAATATCTTTAGTTCCATCAATACTAATAACCTTATCGCCATAATAATCAATCAATGGACTGGTTTTCTCATGATATTCTTGAAGCCTCTTTCTTATTGCTTCTACTTTATCATCATCTCTTTGATAAAGGCCTCTACCACACCTATCACAAACACCTTCATTTTGTGGCTTAGGACTAGTATTAATATTATAGATCAAATCTTTGCAGTTTTCTCCACTACACATTCTTCTACCTTCAAGCCTAAAAATAACATCTTCATCAGGAATTTCAATCAAAACGACATAATCAATATCAGTCATCTCTCTTAACGCATCGGCTTGAGGAATTGTTCTTGGGAAACCATCTAAAATAAATCCATTAACACAATCTTCTTGTTTTAATCTATCCTCAACAATCCTATTAGTAAGATCATCAGGAACAAGATTTCCATCATTAATATATTTTAAAGCTTCAACACCAAGCTCTGTCTTATTCTTGATATTATATCTGAAGATATCTCCAGTACTTATATGAGGTATTTCATATTTCTCACTGATAAATTTTGCTTGTGTACCTTTTCCACAACCCTGTGGTCCTAATAATATAATTCTCTTCATTGTCATTACCTCTAATCATCCCATATAATTTTCTTTTATATCATCGCTGTTAATTTCTTTTTTCCACATATCGCTCAATAAGAATAAATAATTTTCCATTATTGGTTTTATACTTTGCCATTCATTATAAAAGTCTTTAATAAATTCTGCTTCTTTTTCTTCATCGTATGATGTTGAAAGAGAACTGCTTTTTCTACTATAGCTCATCAATATTCTAAATATTCCAAAAAGTTCTTGTCTTTGTTCATCGCTTAGATATCTAGATTCATAGATTCCTGAAAGATTATTATCTGGTTGCACTAAACTTTCAAGTATTGAGATAAAATAATCTATTTTTTCAGCAATCTTTTTCCTGAATTCAGAAAGGATATAATTATCAACTTTTTCAACCCTTCCAAAATCTTTCTCAAAATCACCAAGAGATGGAAGATCATATCTAGATATCAATTCATTAAGCTTATCCATAGAAAATGCAAGAAGCAGCTTATTTATAAGAATTTAGTTTTGGCAAGTAATTTTTTTGAGGAATACTAGTATTTAATTCGTGAAGCATGTTAAAAATTTTTATAGGAGTTTCTTCTTTTAATCTTATTATTGTGTCAGATTCATTTTTGGATGTGTATATGAGAAATTTCTTGAACTGATCAAAATTTCCAATATTTGACCTATTATAGACTTCTTTATTATTTATTCCTGAAAGTATATATGCAGATGCAATTATCTTTGCAGCTTCAAAATGTTTTTCTTGAAGGTTTCCTTCACTATCCGTGTAATTTGTTGAATTGACTAGGTCTACCATCACCTCATCCATAAGATAATGCCCCATATGAGGGTTTTTATCCCATGTTTTTTCGTGAAAATTAGGATTTTCAGTTAATTCATATAATCTATCTATCGCAAGCTTACTTGGCTTATATATCATGGGTTTATTCTGCAGCATATCGTCTAAGTAAGATTCAGAAAAATCTTTTTCTATATCTTCCACATTATCTGATTCGGGTGATTTTATTTCAATAAAAGAATCATATGCTATCCTAAGTTTTTCTTTTAAATTATAAGCTCCATTATATAATTTAGATGGTACATGGTTTAAACTAGATAGAGTATTATTTACTATGCTGTCAAGAGTTATTGTCATAAAAATTTACCACGCCTAAATAATTAACTGATTTATTCCTTTATATATTTGTCGAATATCATAAAAAATAATATAAAGAAAGAAAAAAAACTTTTTTTGATGGAAAACAAGATTGGAAATATAAAACTTGATTCGAGATTGATACTTGCACCTATGGCGGGAGTTAATACTGCTGCATTTAGGTTACTTTGTAGAGAAAATGGTGCTGGGTTAGTAAGCACGCCAATGATACATGTTAGGCAAGTTACAAGTCTTGAGAGTAACATCATAGAACGAACAGCATTTTTGAAAGATGAAAAACCTATAAGTGTTCAATTGGTTGGTGCAGATACAGATTATGCTAAGCAAGCGACGCTTCTTCTTGATGAATACGCAGATATATTTGATATAAATTTTGGTTGTCCTGATAAGGATGTTCTAGGAAATAAGGAAGGGGGATTTTTTTCAAAGCATCCAGAACAGATGAAAAAGATGATATCTCCAGTAATATCTAACACTAATAAACCTGTTACAGCAAAGATTCGAATAGGTTGGGATGAAAAAACAGTAAATGTATTGGAATCAGTAAAGATTTTGCAAGAGTTAGGCGTTGATGCAATAGCAATTCACGGGCGAACCGTAAAACAAGGATATAGTGGCAAAGCAAATTGGGACTTGATAAAGCAAGCAAAAGAGATTGTTGATATTCCAATAATTGGAAATGGAGATGTTTTCAAACCAGGAAACGCTAAAGCGATGATTGATCAAACAAAATGTGATTTTGCAATGATAGGAAGAGGTAGCATGGGAAACCCTATGCTATTTAAAAGATGTAATCATCTTCTTGAAACTGGAGAGAACTTGCCAGAAACAAGCAAGGAAGAAAGGATAGAAAACGCTAAAAAATTCCTTGACTACTATGAAAAATATGAAAATAATAGGAGCTTTACTGAAAGTAGACAACAAGTTATGTGGTTTATGAAGGAGTTCGATGGAGCAAGTGAATACAGAAAAAAACTGATGAATGCTAAGACTTTTCCCGAACTAAAAGATATAATCCTTTAAGCATAAAAACTTAGTTTTTATTGAATTAAAAAAAATAATAAAATAAAAAATTTATTTTGGATCTTTTGCAGGTGGTAATTCTTTTATCAAGCATTCTAGATTAAGAGTAAGATATTGTCTTAATCCACTAATGTCAAATTCTTTTAGGAATTCTTCTTCTTGAAAACCATTTATTCTCATGTTACCTCCTTGATCTTCGAGCATATCATAAAGCTTATCACTAATTTTACATATGTATGAATGATGTTTTGGTCTTGAATAAGTTCCTGGAATTTTCTCTCTTGGAGGCATACCTTCCCAATATTCATTTATGAATTCTTTTCTCAAAGTTGGGGTTATATGCAACGAAAAACCATCTTCTCTATTATGTCCATAATTTGATGATTCCCAATCCTGAACGTATATCATGTTATCTAAATTTTTGTATTTTGGCCCACCCATATCAGAAGCATAACCACCAAAACAATCACCTTTAACAGCCATTTTTATCCTCCAAAGCGATTAAAACATTAACCACTTTAAAGTAGAATAATATTAATAATATTTATATCTACCGAATATCTTTTCTATATTAAAACAAATATTTTTAAAAAACAGTTTGCTAATTTTTAATCTGACGTTTTTCGTTGGGGAGGATGGAAAAAATGAAAAAGTTATTTGTCTTAGCAGTAGCTATGCTGTTTGTTGTAAGTATTGCTTTTGCTGTAAATTTAGATAAGCCTGAAAGGGCACATAAAGGAGTTGCAGAACACCTATATCTTTTAGAAAAGGACAGTTCTGATTGGAGTGTTGTTGAAAATGGATCATGGGGCAAATTAACATATCTGCCGGATAAGTATGTATTCAATGGACATATGCTGGTGCCTTATGAAGAATATGCACTAATAAGTTATATTGAGCCAGAAGGTTGGCCTGCAGAAGTAACAGTACAAGAAACAGGTTATGCAGATGAATATGGGGATGTTCATATAATGGGTGATGGTCTCGAGTTAGAATGCAATGATTATGATGGTGTGGGCGGTGCAAAAATTTGGTTAGTTCCAACATCAGATTTGACTGGAGATTATTTTAACACATGGGATCCAGATAGTTATCTTTTTGAAGCAGAACTATTAGCTTGTGAATTTGAAGAATAAATATTTTCTTCTTTTTCTTTATTTTTTTTAGAAGTTAGAAAGCCCCTGGTGGGAGTTGAACCCACGACCTGCAGATCGCTTGAAAAATATTTTTCTTACAAGTCTGCCGCAATAGCCACTATGCTACAGGAGCGTTGTTTTGAGCTTATTTTTAGGATTCATAATTCATTTAAAAACCTTACGGGTTTTAATCTAATGCTTATTTTTCCCTCTTTTCTCGACAATCTTAAACCTTGTAACAACATCTTTTGAATTAGGACTTTTCTTATATCCTTCTAACACTAATTCAAAAGCTTCTTTTGCATTCTTATAATGCTTAGATTCGAGAGCATGGAATAATAAGTGAAGATCAACAGCTTTATCCTCTATTTTTTCACTGAAAAAAGAAAGTCCGAAGTCTATAAAATATATTTTTCCATCTTTTCCTTCAATTATATTACTTGTGGTTAAATCACCATGAATTATACCTGAATCATGCATGTCAGCAATCATCTCTCCAATCACTTTACAATTATCAAGATTGAAAGCATTTTTGAAGACAATTCCTTCAACATATTCCATCTCAATAAAATCATCACCCGAACTAATAATTTTAGGTGAATTGATAGGAATCTTATTCAAGACTTTTATCTCTCTTTTTGTTCTGCTTTTTATTAATTCAGAATCAATCTCTTTAACACGATAACCTTTAATTACTCTATGTTTTTTAATAGTATTATTTTTTGTCAAATATATAATTGCTTCTGCACCTTGGGATATTATTTTCATTATAATAAAGAAAAATTATAGAATATAAAAAAATATTGAAAAATGAAGATATTAATCTTCAACAACTATAGCTTGATGAGGACACTGAACTTCGCACGCCTTACAACCAATACATTCATCAGGTTGAGTAACTTGAACATCACCATCTTTATTTTCAAAGCATTCCATAGGACATACTTCAACACAGACGTTACAGTTCATGCACTTTTCCTTATCAATTATCGGTTTTGGCATCTTCAGTTTCTTCCTCTTTTTTAGCCTTAGGTTTCTTTTTCTCAACTACTTCTTCAGACTCTTCATCAGCTTCATCCTTTTTGAATTTCTTTTTCAAATCATCTTTTGGCATAACTGATAATTTAGCATTATCTTTTTCCAATTTAAGAACTCTTATTTCACAATTTCTTAAAGGAGCAATCTTATTTAGATCATTTCTCAACTCTTTTTGAAGATTATAAGAGATAACATTTGTAAATATATCTAGATAATCATTTGATTTAATATATGAATCAAGTAATGTTTTTACTGTCCTTCTTATATCTGTTAATTGTGAACCAGTAACTCTGTTTCTTGTAAGGATGAATGGTTTAATTCTTATTTTTTTCCCATCTTTTGTCAGGTATACTAAGGATTCATCAATTCTATCTCTTCTTCTTCTGACATATCTTTTTATTAGACTTGCATTCAATTCGAAATCGCTTGGTTGTGTTTGTCCAATTGAATCTTCTACTCCAATAACTTCAAATCTTACATTGATATTTTGTTTCTTGATGTCACCAGTAAGGTTCATCATGTTTACTTTTATTCTTTTTCCAATCATGTCTTCGGCTTCAAGCACTAAGCTTTCACCTATCTCTTTATTTTCAAAGATTGTAGGAGCCGCGATTTTATGCCACTTTTTTTTCTTTCCTTTTGAAGCAGCTTGTTGTGATCTTTTTACTTTTGCCATTTTTTTTATAACCTTTATTTATTATTATTTGATATTTTAATCTAATTTAGATACCCGTTAATGGTGCATTGGAAAAATGTTTTATTTATAAATATTATGGTAAATAATAAAAAAGAGAAAATAGAAGGTTATATATCTATATTATTTGCATATTTAGCATTTTTCTCAATGAACTCACGACGAGGCTCAACCTCATCACCCATCAATACACTAAATATTTGATCAGCTTCAAAAGCATCCTCAATAGTTATCTTCTTCAAGATCCTATTTTCCGGATCCATGGTTGTATTCCAAAGCTGTTCAGGATTCATCTCACCAAGACCTTTATACCTTTGAATATTCACTCCTTGAGTAGTTCCAAACTCTTTTATCAGTGCTTCTTTTTCTTCTTCATCTTGAGCATACCTTTTGGTATTACCTTTTTTGATAAGATAAAGAGGGGGTTGAGCAATATATACATGGCCTTCTTCAACAAGAGTTTTCATATATCTATAGAAAAATGTTAATAGGAGAGTTGAGATGTGAGCACCATCAACATCACTATCTGTCATGATGATTATCTTATGATACCTAAGTTTTTCAATATTGAAATCTTCACTTATACCACAACCAAGTGCAGTTATTATTGTTATGATCTCATTGCTTGCAAGAATTTTATGAAGTCTTGCTTTTTCAACATTCAAAATTTTACCTCTAAGAGGGAGAATAGCTTGAGTTTCCCTATTTCTTCCTTGTTTTGCACTACCTCCTGCACTGTCTCCTTCAACAAGATATATTTCACATTTACTAGGGTCTTTTTCGCTGCAATCAGCAAGCTTTCCAGGAAGAGTGCTTGATTCAAGAACATTTTTTCTTCTTGTTAAATCTCTTGCTTTTCTTGCTGCTTCTCTAGCTTTGGATGCCATCAAGCTTTTTTCTATGATTGATTTTCCAGTTTTTGGATTTTCTTCAAAAAATTCATAAAGTGCAGAATTAACAATGCTGTCTACTATTCCTTTAACCTCACTATTTCCAAGCTTGGTCTTTGTCTGTCCTTCAAATTGAGGTTCAGGAACACGAACGCTAACAATGCATGTTAATCCTTCCCTGACATCATCACTTGAAAGCTTTTCACCTTTCAAGATGTTGTTCTTTTCACCATAATTATTGATGACTCTAGTAAGTGCTGTCTTGAAACCGCTTACATGGGTTCCTCCTTCATGAGTATTTATATTATTTACAAAACTATAGAAGCTTTCAGCATAGCTATCATTATACTGCAAGGATATATCAACTTGTATGTTGTCCTTTTCTTTCTCAATAGTTATTATTGGATGTAAAGGTGATTTAGCTTTATTCAAGAATTCTATAAAGCTTGCGATTCCCCCTTCATAATGAAATTCTTTTGAAACATCTTCTTTTCTTTCATCAGTTATCTTGATGGTTATCCCTTTATTCAAAAATGCAAGCTCTCTCATCCTTGTTGCAAGAATATCAAAATCATATTCATTAGTATCAAATATGTCTAGATCTGCATCGAATGTGACTTGAGTACCTGTCTTATTAGTATCTCCAATCACCTTTGCGGGTGCACTTGGGATTCCTCTTTCATATTTTTGGTAATGTATTTTTCCATTCTGGTGAACATGAACCTCGCAAACACTGCTTAGTGCATTGACAACGCTGACACCAACTCCATGAAGGCCTCCACTAACCTTGTATGTGTCTTTATCAAATTTTCCACCTGCATGAAGCTTTGTCATAACAACTTCCAGTGCAGAAATATTGAACTTTGGATGCATACCTGTGGGTATACCTCTTCCATTATCAATAACGATAATCTTATTCTCTTTAGTGATCTTGATGTCTATCTTATCGCAATGACCTGCCATTGCCTCATCAATACTATTATCAACAACTTCATACACCATGTGATGAAGTCCTCTAATGCTTGTACTTCCAATATACATGCCGGGTCTTTTTCTTACTGCTTCAAGACCTTCTAGAACAGTAATATTATTTGCATCATATTCAGTATTTTTCTTATTTTCTTCACTCATTTTTACCTATATTCGATTAAGAATTTTTCCCATATTTTTAATATAATTTTACCCTATTTTATAGAGAATTAAAGTCTTTATAAAAGTTTCTAAAACTCGAAATTTTTAAACCCAAAATCTTTAGTTTTCAAGATATAAACCTTTTGAAATCAGTTAAGAAATTGCGGATGAAGCGAAAAAGAATCCTTCTTCGCCACCCCTATGAAAAATATAATCATTATAATGTATATCAGATACTTTTATATATATTAATTTACTATATACCTTATATATTATTGAAATAATATATTATGATACACCGTTAAGTATATGTGTATCTTTTGGGGGAATATGCATGATTCAAAGAAAATTAATCTCTTTTGGAAAAAACTCATATGTAGTAAGCCTTCCAAAAAATTGGATAACAAGAAACGGGCTTGCTAAAGGGGATGAGATAAATATTGATGAAACATTTGATATGCTAGTATTATCAACAAAAAATGATCTTTCTTTAGAAGAATCCAAAATAAAAAAGATAACTCCTAATAATAACCCCAAATGTATAGTAAGAAAAATAATCAATGCCTATATCAACAATTATCATATAATAGAGATAAGGGGTGATAATCTCATATCTGATTTCGATAATGTAAGAAACTGTGTTCAAGATCTTTTAGCATTAGAAATAATGGAGCTTGGTCCAAAAAAGATATTGATAAAGGATTTTTTAAATACTTCAGATATATCTCTTGATAACATCCTAAAAAGGATAGATATGATAATAAGGGCAATGTTTGATGAAACAAAAGAAGCGATAGAAGATGGGTTGGAAGTCAGTCTTGATTCGAGAGATAAAGATATAAATCGTATGTTCTATGTGGCAAACAAGCTAATAAATAAAGTGCTTGAAAAGCCAAAACTTGCAAAAGATCTCAAGATTCCTATAAAAGATATAATTTTCAAATGGAGAATCCTTGTATCTTTTGAAATAATAGGTGATCAATTGAAAAGACTCATAAGGCTGTTTAAAGAATTAGAAAATCCGACAGTAAAGAAAAATATAATCAAAGTTTTTTTATCTATACATGAAGAATATAATAAAGTTGTAAAATCTCTATATAAGCTTGATAAGGATTTAGCAAGTGAAATCATAGACAATAAAAAAGATGTGTTAGAGGCTTGTGATGGCCTTCTTAACCTACTTTTAAAAGATTGTAATAATCCCCTTCATGTTGTAAATATTTCATTTATAGTTGAAAAGTTGAAAAGATTAGAAAATAATATTTGCAATATATCAAAAGCGATAATAGCAATTGATTAGAAATATGCCAATTAAGTTACTTTTATATTCAATTTTTCTATCTTTAATTTTCCCGGAGTTGCTTCAACAAGATATTCTTCATTCTCTTTGAACTTTGTAATATTAGTAACAACTGGTGGAAGAAGTATTCTTTCAGCACGAAAATCAAGGCTTGTTATTATTTGCTGTCCGCTAGCTGATTCAGCAGGTTTTATACCTAGATCATCCATCATTTGCTTTTTTCCGTTTTTATCTCTTGAATTTTTTTTCTCTAATGTTTTTTCATAAAGATATTTTGCAATTTTATCAGCAACATTTATATTTGTACTTTCAGTTATTCCTTGAAGTCCAGGACTAAGATTAGCTTCGATAACAACAGGTCCTTTGATGCTTTCCAATATATCTATTCCTGCAATTTCAGCCCCAACAAGTTTTGCTGATTGGATAGCTATTTTCTTCATATAATTATCAGGTTCAAATGCTTCACCAACTCCGCCTGCGTGTATATTTGCACGTTTATCTTCGCCTTGGCTTTTTCTTTTCATTGAAGCAACAACTTTCTCCCCAACGACAAAAAGTCTAACATCTGTACTGTTTGTTTCGATATATTCTTGAATAAGAAATGGTTGTTTTAATGCATTCAATGTATCAAGCATACTTGATGCAGCAGCATAGCTATCTGCAACCATAACGCCTTTTCCTTGGGTGCCTGTTGGTAATTTCATTATTATTGGATAAGTAACTTTTTCAAGAATCTTTTTTGCAGCATCTACAGTTGCAGCCAAATATGTTTTTGGCATTGGAATGTTTTCTTTTTCGAGTTCTAGCTGAGTGAATAATTTATCATGAGCTATAGTAAATGCTTTTGGTTCATAAGGGATGTAAACATCTTTATGCAACTCAGTAGCAACCGCTCTAAGTAAATTAGCATATTTGAAACTTCCTTTAAGATAAATGCAATCATAATTATCTAATTGTTTACCATCCACAAGAATTTTTTCATTTTTTGATCCTATATTGACTTCAACATCTTTTATATTAATCTCATCAACTTCATCAAAATAATTTCTCATTGCATCGGCAGTCCATTTTGAACTTTTACTGCCTAAACTTATAACTCCTGCTTTCAAATTTTCACCTTTCAAATGTTGGGTCAATTATAAAACCCTGTTTTAGTAT
>PKTL01000068.1 GCA_002867475.1 Candidatus Woesearchaeota archaeon | reverse complement strand
CTGTAGTTCAATGGTAGAATATGGGTCTGTGGAACCACTTTTGGTGCAGTTAACCTATGACGCGGGTTCGATTCCCGCTGGTGGCCCCATTTTTATTCTGTAATTGCTAATAAACAATAGCAAGCTTCATACAGTAAAAAGACTTAAGAATTCAATAATGAGTTAAGCTCTTTAATCATGCTTAAGCATTACAATACTTCAAGCACAAATCTTGGAAAGATTTATAAATAAACCAAGATTCCAAGTTTCTATAAGCCCGAGTTCATATATGAGCGTCCTTCTCTATAGGGTTCAAACAACAACTTACTTGTTTGAGCAGTTCTGTATGACTTGAAATTATAATTTGCGCTAACATCAAAATCGAAGTTGGCGTCTAAAGAGAAATCTTTAGAGGAAAGCATAAATTCGTGAAAAATAATGGCAGAAGAAAATTTTAAACACATAATAAGGGTTGCAAACACAGACCTTAAAGGAGAAAAACAAATATCCTTTGCTCTGCAAAAGATTAAAGGTGTTGGAACAATGTTCTCACATATGGTTTGTCGTGTTGCAAAAGTACCAAAAGAAAAGAAAGCAGGAACATTAAATGATAAGGAAGTAAAAGCACTTGAAGAGGCTATACTCGATCCTAAAAAATTCAGTGTACCATCCTGGCTATATAATAGAAGAAAAGATTATGAAACAGGAGAAGATACTCATATCATCTCAGGAGATCTTAAATTCATAAAAGAAAACGATGTCAAAAGACTGCAAAAAACAAAATCCTACAAAGGACTAAGACTTGCAGTAGGACTTCCTGTAAGAGGACAAAGAACCAAGTCAAATTTTAGAAGAACAAAAGGAAAAGGACTTGGCGTAAAGAAAAAGAAGTGAGGAATAGAAAATGGGAGATCCAAAAAAACACAGGAAAACATATTCAACACCATCACATCCTTGGAATAAGGAAAGGCTTGATGCTGAAAAATCATATGTCAAAAGCTATGGTTTAGTAAACAAGAAAGAAATCTACAAAGCTGAATCCATGCTTAGAAACATAAAGTCTAATGCTAAAAGGCTTCTTAGAAGTCAAGCTGGACCACAAAGAGATAAAGAACACACAGAAATGATGGCAAGATTGAAAAATTTAGGCCTTCTAAACGACCAAAGTGATGATGATAGTATCTTAAGTCTTCAAGCAACAGACCTATTTGACAGAAGATTACAATCCATCGTATTTAGGAAAGGACTTGCATCAAGTATGAAACAAGCAAGACAATTCATAGTACATGAACACATAACTATAGGGGATAAGAAAATAACATCACCAAGTTATCTAGTTCCAGTAACTGAAGAAGTTAAAGTGTCATTCGCAGCAACATCAAATTTTGCAAAAGAAGATCATCCAGAAAGAAAGATACAGACTGCTAAAATAAAGAAAGAAATTGAAATGACTAAACCAAAAAAGGATGAGAAAAGACTTCTTGATGAAGATGTAGTTCCAGAAGAAGATAATCAAGACTTGGAAGTTAAAGTTGAAGAGACAATCGAAGACATTGAAGACATCAAAAAAGCAGTTGAAGAATCTGAAGCAGAAGATTCACCTGCTAAAGAAACTGAAACAGAGGTTGTTGAAAAATGAGACCAAATCAAAAGATCAAATGGGGAATAGCACATATCTATTCATCATATAATAATACAATCGTTCATATAACTGACATAACAGGAAGCGAAACATTAGCTATCTCAAGCGGTGGACAAGTTGTAAAAAGTGATAGGATGGAATCAAGTCCTACAGCAGCAATGGCTGTTGCAAAAAAAGCAGCAGAGATTGCAATAGAAAAAGGAGTACAAGGAATCCATGTAAAGATCAAAGCACCTGGAGGTCATAATGGACCAACAAATCCAGGACCAGGTGCACAACCTGCAGTAAGAAGCCTATCAAGAATGGGATTAAAAATTGGTATAATAGAAGATGTTACACCACTTCCTCATGATGGTTGTAGGAAGAAAGGTGGAAGAAGAGGAAGGAGAGTATAATCAAATGAAAGTTGAAATTAATGATTTTGATAAAAAACTTAATAAGCTAACTTTTATTGTTTCAGACATCAATCCTTCATTCGCAAACGCTATTCGAAGACTGATAGTTTCAGAAGTTCCAACAATGGCTATTGAAGATGTTGAAATAAGAAAAAATAGTTCAATATTATATGATGAGATGGTAGCACATAGATTAGGACTTATACCCTTAACAACAGATCTCAAAGCATATAATCTTCAAAACGAATGTACCTGTAAAGGTGTTGGATGTGCTAAATGCACACTGAAATTGACATTATCAGCTAAAGGACCAAAAATAGTGACTGCAGCAGATATAAAATCAAAAGATCCAAAAGTTAAACCAGTGGATAAAGATCATTTGCTTGTTAAGCTTTTAGAAGGTCAAGAGCTAGAGATAGAAGCAACAGCGATACTTGGAGTAGGAAAAGAACATGTGAAATGGTCTCCAGGACACACAATCTATAGATATTATCCTACTGTAAAAATTGGCAAACAACCAAAAAATCCAGAAGCAATAAAAGAATTATGTGCTTTCGATGTATTCGATGTAAAAGGTGGTAAGCTTTCAGTAAAAAATGAGCTTAACTGCACACATTGTAATGCATGCACAGATGTCCTTAAAGAAGGAGAGATTGAAGTAACAGGTGATGATACAAAATATATATTTGAAGTTGAATCATGGGGTCAACTAGAACCAAAAGAGATAGTTGAAAAAGCAATTTCAGTATATAAAGCAAAATTAAAGGAGTTTGATACAAAGCTTAAGTGAGTTTATCACTCCAACTCTTTTGCGGGGGTGCCGGAGTGGTCAAACGGGCTAGGTTGAGGCAGTCGAAGAGACAAGCTCTACAGGGCTTGAAGTCACGACTTCAAACGCCTAGTAGCTTAGTGCTTGCGCGGGTTCGAACCCCGTCTCCCGCATCAACTCAAAATGAAAATCATATAAAGAAAAGGTAGATAAAAATGAAGAATTTACAACTTGAATCATTGATCAAAGACTTGAAAAAGAAATCAATTGATGAAAAGGTAGCTATTTGGAAAAGGATAGCAACAGACCTAGAGAAGCCTTCAAGACAAAGAAGGATAGTAAATCTATCAAAACTCTCAAAAAACGTGAATGAAGGAGATGTAGTGATTGTTCCAGGGAAGATCCTTGGAGATGGTGACATCGATAAAAAAATAACAATTGCAGCATTTCAATTCTCAGACAGCGCTAAAGAGAAATTGATAGGTACAAAATCAACAATGCTAGAGATTGCAGACCTTATGAGCAAAAACCCTAAAGGGCAAAAGGTCAAGATTATAGGATAGGTGCTTGAAAATGATAATTATAGATGCTACAGATATGATTGCAGGAAGACTAGCAACAGTAGTTGCAAAAAAAGCACTTCTAGGCGAAAAAATCTCAATAATAAATGCTGAAAAAGCAATCCTAACAGGAAACAAAGAATGGATTTTGAAAAGATTCCAACAGAAAAGAAATCTTGGAGCACCATTAATTGGTCCATATTTCCCAAAACAATCAGATAGAATCCTAAAAAGAATAATAAGAGGGATGCTTCCATACAAGCAAGCAAAAGGCAGAACTGCTTTTGAAAACATCAAATGCTATGTAGGGGTGCCTGAAGAATTTACAGGCAAAGAAGCTTCAAAGATAGAAAACGCGTCAATAGAAAAATTACCAAACACAAAATTTGTTCAAATTGGCGAAATATCAAGATTGATAGGTGCTAAACAATGAGTAAAACAATCCAAACTTCAGGAAAAAGAAAAACAGCTATTGCAAGAGCAACCCTTTCAAAAGGAACAGGAAGAGTAAGACTTAATGGTAGACTACTTGAAACATTCGAGCCAAAACTTGCAAGAGAAAAAATTGCAGAACCATTGAAGCTTGTAAAACATACAGATGTTGATATAAATATAAGTCTTATGGGTGGAGGAGTATCAAGCCAAGCAGAAGCAGCAAGACTTTCAATATCGAGAGCTTTAGTTGAGCACAATGAATCAAACAAGAAAACATTCCTTGATTATGATAGGACACTTCTTGTAGCTGATGTAAGAAGAAAAGAATCATCAAAGCCAAATAGCCACGGAAAAGCGAGAGCTAAAAGGCAAAAATCATACAGGTAGAGAGGTAATTTACTATGATAATTCCAATAAGATGTTTTTCATGCGGAAAACCAATTTCACACCTTTGGGAAACCTTTAAGGAAAGGCAGAAATCAGGTGAAGAAACCAAGAAAATACTTGATGATTTAGGTTTGACTAGATATTGCTGCAGAGCACAATTCCTTGGTCACGTTGACTTAAGCGATACAGCAGCTAAATTTAAGAAGTTTTAAAGAACTTTTTTTATCTATCTTCTTTTTTTAATTTTTATTATTTATTTACTTTTGTTCTCGTAATCTTTAAATATACATAGCAGATTTCTTTTCTAATATTAAGGTGTATAAAATGAACCAAAGAGAAATTGAAAAGAAATGGCAAAAAGTTTGGAATGACAAGAAAGTTTTCGAGCCAGAAGTAGATGGCAACAAACCTAAATTCCTCCTCACATTTCCATATCCTTACATAAACGCTTTCCCACACATAGGACATTTATACACTATAATGAGAGTGGAAGCATTCACAAGATACAAGAAACTCAAAGGATTTAACGTACTTTTTCCTCAAGGATGGCACGCAACAGGAAGCCCAATAGTAAACGCTGCGGAAAGGGTAAAAGATAGAGAAGAAAAACAGATAAAGATAATGAAAGATATGGGTTTCGATGATTCAGAGATGAAAAAATTTGAAAACCCTGAATACTGGATAGATTATTTCGCTCCAGAATGCGAAAAAGACTATAGAGATATTGGATTATCTATTGATTGGAGAAGAAAATTTACAACTACAAGTGTTAATCCGCACTATGATAAATTCATAAGATGGCAATTCAATAAGCTAAAGGAAGGAGGTTTTGTAAAGAAAGGAAAATTTCCAGTTGTTTGGTGTGAAAAAGATAATGGGGCAGTCGGAGACCACGCAAGAGTAGAAGGAGAAGGAGAAACAACACAAGAATTCTGCTTATTTAAATTTAAAAGAGGTGATGGGAGTTTTGTTGTAAGTGCAACACTTAGACCAGACACTCTAATGGGAATAACCAATGTTTATGTAAACCCAAAAGAAGAATATTTTAAGATAGAAACAAACGGTGAAACATGGATTGTTGGAAATCCTGTAATCGAGAAACTAAAAAGACAAGAATATGAGATAGAAGAAAAAGGTAAAATATTTGGAAAAGACTTGCTTGGTGAAGATGTAACTTTCCCAGTAGGAAACATAAAAATACCTATACTTCCAGCAACCTTTTTAGATAGCAATTATGGAACTGGAATAGTCCATAGTGTTCCAAGCGACTCAGCAGATGACCTTATAGCATTGCAAAACATCCAAGAAAATGATAAAGTGCTAGATGAGTTTGGTCTTGATAAAGAAAAAGTTAAAGCGATTAAGCCTATAGAAATATTTAACACTCCTGAAATAGGGGGAAATAGTGCTCAATATTTTCTAGACAAATATAAAGTTAAAAGCCAAAATCAAAGAGACCTTCTTGAGAAAATAAAAAAAGAATTATACAAATTAACATTTACTCAAAGCACATTTAATGAAAAATATTCTGAGTTTGATCTTGTAGGGATAAAGATAGAAGAAGGCCAAGAAAAGATAAAGAATCAGCTTCTAAAAAATGGTGCAATAAATCTTTTCTATGAACTTACGGGGAAAGTTGTATGTAGATGCTTAACACCCTCAGTTGTAAAAATAGTATCAGACCAATGGTTCTTAGATTATGGTGATGAGAACTGGAAAGAATTAGCCCATAAATGCCTTAATAATATGAAACTTTACCCAGAGAAAGCAAGACAACAGTTCAATTATGTAATTGATTGGCTTCACAAATGGGCATGCACAAGAGAAGAAGGTCTAGGAACAAGGCTTCCATGGGATGAGAAATGGCTTATAGAGTCTCTTAGCGATTCAACCATCTATATGGCATATTACACGATTGCTCACATAATACAAACATTGAACCCGAATGAATTGAATGATGAATTCTTTGATTACATGTTCAAAAACATGCCTTATTCTGATAATATAAAAGTATCTAAAGAAAAGGCAGAAGATATGAAAAAAGAATTTGAATATTGGTATCCAGTAGATTTTAGAAATAGTGGTAAAGACTTGATACAGAACCATTTAACTTTTTTCATATTCAATCATGTAGCAATATTCGATGAAAAATATTGGCCAAAAGGAATTGGTGCAAATGGTTGGGTAACTGTCGATGGAGAAAAGATGAGCAAATCCAAAGGAAACATGATTTCACTTAGAGATATGGTAAAAGAGTTTAGTGCTGATGCATCAAGGATAACAATCCTAAATGGTGGTGAATCAATGGATGACCCCAATTGGGATAGTGGGTTTGCAAAAACAATTATGTCAAAAATTGAATCATTTTTTGATTCATTTGATAAAACAACAATAGAATCAGATAGAACTATTGATAGGTGGGCTGAGTCAGAATTGAATAGGATAATAAAAGAATCAACAGAATATATGGAAGATACTTCATTTAGGAGCGCTATACAAAAAATATTTTTTGAGATGCAAAACCTGACAAAATGGTATCTTGCAAGAACCAATAATACTCCTGGTAAAATCTTTGAGAAGATAAGAGATGCAACAATAATTATGATGTCTCCTTTTACAGCTCATATATGTGAAGAATATTGGGAAAAATATGTTAACCAAGGCCTTGTTGCAGATGCAGCATGGCCAGAATTTGATGAAAGCAAGATTGATTTAGAAATTGATCTTTTTGAAAAAACAATAGAAACAACTGTAAAAGATATAAACAGTGTAAAGAAATTATCTGGTATAGATAAACCAAAAAAAGTAACAATTATAATATCAAAAAGTTGGAAATATGAATATTTCAATAAAGTAAAATCTCTTCTTGTAGAAACAAGAAACATTGGAGATATTTTGAAAAGCTTGATGAATGAAGACTCCTTGAAAAAATATGGACAAGAAATATCAAAGATGACTCCAAAAATAGTGTCCACAAATCGGGTTCCTCAAATCATAACAAGTCCAGAAAAAGAGAAAGAGATATTTAACCAATCATTAGATTATTTTAAGGAAACATTTAAATGCCATGTCGAGATAATTTTTGGTGATGAGTTTGATAATCCAAAAAGTAATAACGCAATTCCTGGAAAACCTGCGATAATACTAGAATAAAATGGATAAAAAAAGAAAAATAGCTATTATCATCTTAATTTTTTCTATTCTTGCTTATTATGCTCTTGATTATTATGATCAAAATAGGCCCGATAATATGGGGAAAATTTCTAATCAAATTAGTTGTTTAGACAAAAAAATAATTTGTCAGGAAAAATGTACTGATATTGGACCTGGAGAAACATTAAATAGTACTTTAGTAAATACTTGTATTGAGAATTGTAGAGTACAAGAAAATAATTGTTTAGTTAATTATTGATCATTTAATTAAAATAAGTGGATGAGCACGCAAATGATTTGACATAATTAATGCTTTTAAGCGACCCGAAGTCTTTCTCCACCCCGCAACCCTTTAAGCACCCTTTTCTTGAATTATGGCTGCTCCCGTCAAGGCCTGACCAGATTCTTCAAAAGAAGAGTCGAAAAGGACAAGGCTTCTTAGATTGAAAACGGACTTATCAATCATTAACTAAACCTAGTCATAAGCTTCGACCCTACCATATAGCCCGGTTTGCAGTTACAAGAGGGGGCTAACCTCCCAGTCTAGCTCATCCAATTGGTAGGAATGAAATTTTATTTAAAAAGTTTCCTCATATTTTAGTTTAATTGTAATAGAAAGGTTTAAATATCAAAAAACAACATATTATACTATAAGGGGTGGAAAAATTTTCTGGAAAAAAGAAAAAGAGGATGACAATTTAGTCAATGAGATAAAGAATCTTGCTAATCCTAACCCTGAAGATAATAATTTCTTATCGATGAATACACCTCAAAATAACACGATGGAACCCTTTTCTTTAGAAAATAATCAAACACCTCAAAGACCCAAAGAGTTAGATAATGATGTGGTGGACAATCAACCAAATTTAGATTCTAATCAAAGCCAAAATGATAATCCAAATGAACTTCCTTCATTCGAAAATGATTCATTTTCTGCTGATAATGATCTAATAGTTCCAACACCTCCTCCAAAACTTCTTGAAAGAAAAAAACCTGATTTAAGTATGGAACATCTTGAAAAGGTCGAAGAGGAATTTCTTAGAACAAGAATACCTTCATTAGATGAATATAAATATGAGAAAAAAACAGTCGATTTTCATAAGCCCATATTCATTAAAGTAAAAAATTATGAGATAACACTAAAAAACATTATAGATATAAAAACCTCTGTAAAAGAATTTGGAGAGATCTTTTTCAGGCTAGAAAATCTTTATGATTCACAAAATACGAAATTTAAAAATTTTCATAATATGATTGAAGATATGCAGCGTAAGTTGATATATGTTGATAATACTATATTTGAGGGATAGAAAAATGAGCGAAAATAATATACCTGTCTTTGTCAAGGTAGAAGAGTACAAGGATGTAATAGATATAATGAAAGTATTAAAGGAAAAGGTAAAAGAAGCAAATGTGATCCTTGGCGACATAAATAAATTAAAAAATGAGGAAGATGCAGAACTAGAACTTTGGTCAAAGAATTTAACTGATGTAAATTCAAAACTAGAATTCATAGATAAATTGCTTTTTGAACCTAAATTTTAAGAAAAGATGGACACTTCAAAAAACTTTTTTGTAGGAATAGAAAACTCCAAAACATTTAGACGAAACCTTCTTGAAGCATCAAAGAATACTGTATCAATATTACGATTCTATCAAAAAGTCTTGAATATACGAGATAAAAAGAAAAGAAAGATAGATCAATTAAAAAGAAATCTTGATGAGATAAATTCGCTTATAGCTCATTTGGATAATGCGATGCCTGATATGGGAATTCGTGCATCAGTACATAAACCAAAAGCAGTAAGGCATAAGCATGTAATGGATAATCCTCCAATAGAAGAGCAAACTTTCGAGCAAAAAAGTGAGATAGATTTGCTTGAAGATCAATTGAAAGATATTGATAGTCGGCTTAATAACATTTAAAAATAGAACATTATTTCTACATTTTCATATTATGAGGGAATACCAGAGTGGTCAAATGGGTCGGACTCAAAATCCGATAGCTTAGTGCTTACATGGGTTCAAATCCCATTTCCCTCATTTTCTTAACCAAAATTTTTTAAATAAAACCTTCATAGAAATTTTAATGACCGACACAAGAATTCTAAAAGCAGCAAAATTACTCGTAGAACATTCAACAAAAGTAAAAAAAGGGGATAAAGTAATAATATCGGGACTTCCAGAAAGCATACCTCTCATAAAAGAAGTTTATAGGCTTTGTATAAAAAAAGGTGCATTTGTAACCGTAAAGCTTTCTGTTCCTGGTTTATCTCACATTTTTTTCAAGGAAGCACAAAAGCATCAATTAGAATATTATCCTAAATTAAGTGAAGAAGAAGCTAAACAAACAGATGTATACATAAGTATTGATGGAGAATACAATACTCGAGAGATGACAAATATTGATCCAAAAAAGATGGCTTTAGTATCAAAGATAAGAAATCCTATCAGTAAAATAATAATGAGTAAAAGATGGGTTGGTTTTGATTACCCAACAAATGCTCTTGCACAAGATGCAGGTATGAGCTTGGAAGAATATGAAGATTTTGTCTATGGAAGTATTAGTCCAGACCCAAAACTAATGCAAAAAAAGCTAAATAAATTACGAGATGTTGTAAATAAAACAAAAAAAGTAAGATTAGTAGGAAAAGATACAGACCTAACCTTCACAATAAATGGGATGATTGCAAGAGCAGAATACTGTACGCATAATGTTCCTGACGGAGAAGTTTTCACAGCCCCAAACAAATATAGTGTTGAAGGAAAGATAAGATTTACATATCCTGCGATTCGTGCAGGAAACGAAGTGGAAAATATCTATCTAGAATTTAAGAAAGGCAAAGTTGTGAAGGCAACAGCAGATAAAAATGAAAAATTCTTGATAAGCATGCTAGATATGGATAAAGGGAGCAGATATCTTGGAGAGCTAGGTCTTGGTATGAATCCAAAAATAACAAAATTTACGAAAAACCTATTATTCGATGAAAAAATTGGTGGAACAATACACCTAGCATTAGGTATGGCATACCCTGAATGTATTGAAAAGAACAAGAAGAACGGAAATGATAGTGCTCTTCATTGGGATATAGTCAAGGACTTTAGAAAAGAAGGTGGAGAAGTATATTTTGATGATAAAGTTGTCATGAAAAATGGTAAATGGCTGATAAAATTTTAATAATTGAAAAATAAAGGTGGTATAAAATGAGTAAGACAGAAGAAAACTTGAAAGCAGCATTTGCAGGTGAGAGCCAAGCAAGAAACAAGTATGATTATTATGCGAAAGTAGCAGAAAAAGAAGGATATCATTACATTGCAAAATTTTTTAGAGAAACAGCGATAAATGAAATGCAACACGCTAAAGATGAATTCAAGTTGTTAAAAGGAATAGGAAGCACAATTGATAACTTAAAAGCTGCAATAGAAGGAGAAGATTACGAATTTGAAGATATGTATCCAACCTTTGCAAAGGAAGCAGACGAAGAAGGAAATACTGAAGCTGCAAAGTTATTTAGAGCAATAATGGCTGTGGAGAAAAAGCATAGTGAAAGATATTCTAAACTTCTTAAAATGGTTGAAGAAGGAAAAGTCTACGAAAGAGAAGAACCAATCGAATGGAAATGCAGCAAATGTGGTTATAAGCATAAAGGAAAAACACCACCAGACAGGTGTCAAAGCTGTGATCATCCAAAAGAATACTATGAACCCAGTGACCTATTTTAAAATAGGTCTTTTTTTTGATTTAAGATGAAAGAATATTACGAAGCAATAAAAAAGTTTCATGAAAAATTTGAATTTAAAGGAACAAATAATGAAGATATGCAATTCAGATTAAATCTTCTTATTGAAGAACTTGGAGAACTTGCTGAATGTGTCACAAAAGGAAAGTCAAAAGAGGATTTTATTGAAGAAAATGTCGATTTATTAATCTTGACTATAGGAAATCTGATCAGTACAGAAATATCTATTGAAGAATTTGATAAAGCTTTTTGGAAGAAGCATGAAAAACTCATGAATCGAGAAAAAAGAAAAATATCTGAAAATAAAACAAGAGTTTCTGAATTTAGAGGGATGGATTAATCCCAACCTAATTTTTCTTTATACTTATTATAATATGCAGGCCATTGACTATGTGTGGGACTTGGTAGATTACCAATTTTGAACCAACCAATTTCATCCATCTTATGAGGTTCACCAATCTTGACCTTTTCTCTGTCAACAAGAACCAAAAAATCCATCATTAACCAATGAGTTTTTTTCCCATCATGCTCTCTAAAGACATCTCTATAACCTATAAATTCAAAATCTAAAACTTTAGTGCAATACTCTTCCATTATTTCTTTTTTCAATGTCTCTTCAATACTTAAGCCAAGATCGAGTCCTCCTGCGCCACAATCCCAACGTCCATGTTCATCACGACAATTAACACTTCTTTTATTGAAAAGATAATTGCCTTTTCCATCATGGCAAACAAAAACAACACTAACACCTGGATAATCTATACCTTTAACACAGTCATTCATACAGTAATCAACTCCTTACTTGATTTAGTTAAAACTTTCACACCTTTTTTAGTCAATACAACATCATCTTCAATACGAATTCCAAACTTATCCTTTACGTAGATTCCAGGTTCAACAGTAAAAAGATGCCCTATTTTTATCTTATCTTTGCTACTTGGTCCAACATTAGGACCTTCATGAACCTCAATACCAAGACCATGTCCAAGAGCATGAATAAGTTCTTTTCCAATACTTTTTCTAGCAATATTATCAAGATCACTAAATTTCATACATTCCTTAATTGAATCAATACATTTTTGCTGAATAATTTTTAGATTATTATATGTCTCAATCTCTTTTTTACTAGGGTTCCCAATATAGATTGTTCTTGTCATATCGCTATTATAATTATCAATCTTTACGCCAAAATCAAGAATGCAAAAACCTTTTTTCAATCTTTCATCTTGAGCGCTAAAATGACCGTGGCTAGCATTAGAACCACTATTAACAACGGTTTCAAAAGCAGGCTCAAAACCTCTTTTTCTGATCTCAGAATCCATAAACAATTTAACATCTATCTCAGTCTTAAGATTTTTCCAATTCTTGATGGTTTCACTAAATATTTCATCACCTACTTTAGCAGCTTTCTCAATAATCTTTATTTCCTCATTAGTTTTTGTTTCTCTCAATTCTTTTAATCCATCAGAAACATCAACCAATTTCTTACATATTTCCTTTTTCAATAGTTTAGACTCAAAAAGGCTAACATTTTTGAAATTAACACCAAGAGAATTAACATTTCCAATTTTCTTTTTCAATAGTTTGAAAAGATCTTTTTCAAAACCAATAACTGGAAGCTTACTAATCTTTTTTGCTCTACCAATTTCAAGATTACTAACAATAACAAAAGGTTTTTTCTTTTTTGGAATAACAACAAAAAATAATTCAAGATCAAGACCACTAAAATAAGTAGCATTATAATCCTTCTTATTGTTAGAAGTATTGAACAATATACAAGCATCAATATTCTTTTCTTGAAGAACTTTTTGAAACTCTTTAGTTTTCATAATAATCTTATTATAATTGTTTTTTATAAGCTTAACCAATTAGAAGAATCAAAGATCAAAAAAATCAGTTATTTTAGTCTGCTTTTCAACACTTTGCTGAAGGTTTGAACATTTAACTCCAACTAGACGAATCTTTCTAGAAACATCATAATTCTCATCAAAAAGAAAAAGGGTTTCATCAAATATTGTTTTGTAATCATTGAAATGAAAAGGCAATGTCTTTGCTCTAGTGATAGTTTCAAAATCATCATAACGAATCTTTATGCTAATTGTTTTTGCAAGGTATTTATCTTCTTTTAATTCATTTGAAACTCGTCTGCACATTTTTTTAAAATATTCAAAAATAAGATCTTTATCATCAATATCTTCATCAAAAGTTTTTTCAGTACTATAACTCTCACTTGACTCTCTTGGAGCAACATCAGAACTCTCTAAAGCATTAGCTATTAACCACAATCTTAAGCTAGATTTACCAAGCTTTTCAATCACCCATTGCCTATCTTTTGAAGCAAGATCACCAATAAGCTTTATACCAAGATTAATCAATTGTTGTTCTGTAACCTTACCAACACCACTAATCTTTCGTATAGGCATATCTTTTAAGAAATCTCTAGCTTCATCATATTTAACATAAGTCACACCATTTGGTTTTTCAAAATCGCTAGCAATCTTAGCAATGCTCTTATTATGAGCAATTCCAATGCTGCATGTAAGTTTTGTTTGGTTATAAATTTCTTTTTTTATCTTTGCAGCAAGAATCATAGGACTAATATTATCAAGCTTATCAGTAACATCCAAATATGCTTCATCAATACTTATAGGTTCAAACTTATCAGCAAAACCATTCAAGATATTCATTATCTTTAATGATAAAGACTTATAATATTTCATGTCAGGGGGCAAATAAACACCTTCTGGGCAAAGTTCTTTTGCTCGAACAATACTCATAGCGCTTTTAACACCAAATTCTCTAGCCTTATAATTGGCAGTACTTACAACTCCTCTTTCGCTTTTTCCACCAATAATAACCGGTTCATTTTTTAATTCAGGTCTTCGAAGAATTTCACAACTAGCAAAAAAACTATCCATGTCAACATGAAATATGGTCCGCATAATATGTAGAATAATAAAGTAACATATAAATGATAAGATTAAGTTTAAAAGTAGCTCAGTTACTTTTATAAATAATCACTTTGAAAAAAGTTTTATGATTCAAAAAAAGGTTCTAAGTAACGGTTTAACTGTAGTATATCAAAAACAAGATATGAAATCAGTAACAATAAATGTGAGTGTTAAAGCAGGTTGTTTATATGAACCTGATGAAATAATGGGTGTAAGTCACTTTCTAGAACACATGCTTTTCAATGGAACAACAAACAGGACTCAATTACAAATACTAAGCGAAGTCGAAAATCTTGGAGGGGAGCTAAATGCTGCAACTGCAAGTGACAGAACATACTATTATGTTAAGATGGTCAAAAAACATTTTGATATAGCTCTTGATGTAATAAGTGATATGATACAAAATAGTAATTTTCCAAATGAATTATATGAACGAGAAAAAGGAATAGTTCTTGATGAAATAAACATGGTTCACGACACCCCAAGACATCAGCAATGGATACTTTTCCATGATGCTCTTTTCAAAGATCATCCGGCTAGTAAAAGAGTTCTTGGAACAGAAGAAACAATAACAAATCTAACACGAGAACAATTATTTGATTATTATAGGAAGATGTATGTCCCAGAAAATATGGTTATAACAATTGTTGGTAATGTGGAGAATGTTTTTGAAAAAGTTGAAGAAAAATTTGTTTTCACAGGGAAAAAACCAAGTCTTTCAAAAATTCCTTTACAAGAAAACGAAGGAAGTAATATTATTGAAACTAGAGAAATACAGCAAAGCTATATGATTCTTGGATATAGTGTTCCAAAAAGAACACATGAAGATAGTTATCCATTAGATATAATCAAAGCAGTTCTTGGAAGAGGACAATCTGGTTGGATATTTGATGAAGTCAGAAACAAAAGAGGATTGGCATATGATGTTGGGGCGTACCTTGACACCTCTGTAGATTATGGTTTTTTTGGAGTGTACATAAACTGTCATAAGAAAAACTTCGAAAAAGTAAAAAAATTGATATTTGAACAATTTGAAAGACTTCAAGGATTAACAGAGAAAGAGCTTATTGACGCAAAAAATTACATCGAAGGAGATTTCATACTAGAACATGAAGACACTGAAGATGAAGCACAAGAAATAAGCTTTTGGGAACTTTGTAATGAAGCAGAAGACTTTGACAAATATGTCAAAAGGATAAAATCAGTAAAATTAGAAGAAGTAAAAGAAATTGCAAAAAAATACTTCACAGAAAATTATAGTGAAGCTATAATACAGCAAAAAAATTAAATTAAAAGTAAAGTTTTTTTATTTTGTCACTTGAAAGCTTTTTACTTTTTCAAGCAATGCTTTTGCTTTTTGATCATTTTCAAAATGTTCACGTACAGGTTGAATCATTTGATTAACATATTTAGCAACACTTGATTTCAAGTCCATTGGATGGATTTCTTTAGCAACAAAAGCTTTTTCAAGGTCTTTATAAGAAGAGAATTCCATGTTTCCTCCCCATTTTTCAGGCCTTTCAATAACAAAATTGTCAAATTTTTCAAAAACAAGATATCTAGCGTATTCTAAAACAGGGTTATCTTCAACAATACCTTCAGGGCAAAATGCTTTATTCATCTTACGTTTAATATCTTCGCTTGAATCATTCATGAAAATAGCACTCATAGGATCACTTTTACTCATCTTTTGCTCAATCTTTTTTTCAACGCCTTCAGCACTAGTCTCTTTTTGCTTTAATCCAAGAAGCATGTGATGATGAACAGCAATAGGCTTAGGAAGATTTATTTTTGGAAATACTTCTCTAGCAAGCATATTGACCTTTCTTTGATCAAGA
This sequence comes from Candidatus Woesearchaeota archaeon, assembly GCA_002867475.1. Taxonomy (GTDB): domain Archaea; phylum Nanobdellota; class Nanobdellia; order Woesearchaeales; family BM511; genus BM511. The sequence continues at coordinate 11,121 of PKTL01000068.1, read as the reverse complement.
CCTAGCTGAGCGATCTGTACACCTAAATGGTGGATGTCTGCCGCTTGCATCAAAGGATACATTATCTGAGCACTAGGATTGCTTGTTGATTCTTCTCTACCCATTATCTGGCCACAACGAAGAACTCTTTGAACAGTGCTGTTCATTGAAAGCTTTAATACGGTTTCCCAGTATTCAGGAGTCGAATTGATGAAATCTGATGCCCATATAAATTCAACATTTTTAAGGTCCATACCTGCTGCTTTCCAAACCTCAACAAAGTATTCTCCAACAACTTTAATCTTTTCGAGATCTCCACCCATCTTATTGTTGAGCATACCAAACCAATCAGCAACATAAAACTTGAACTTTACACCGGCTTTAGTAAGCTTATTGACATTGATAACTCTAAGGATTCCTTGAGCAATATGGATTTGACCGCTTGGTTCAAAACCATCATAAGCATAGATATTTTTTCCTGAATTAAGTAGTTCAACTAATTCTTCCTTACCTATGATCTCTTCACCAACTTCTTCAATAAGCTTTAATTTTTCCTGTGTATCCATAATAATCACTAGGAAAAGAAACTAGATGAGTATATAAAAAGGTTTCTAACAATATTTCGGATGGGTTTTTGAAAATAATAAATATTTTACTTTAACCAGTGGACATTTGCACAAAACCTATTTAAAAGAACTAAATATGATCTTATTTATGTCAATTATGATGCTTAGTCCAACAGCGATAAGTAGCTATCTTTACTGTCCAAGAAAATTATTTCTAGAACGAATTTTAGGCCTTGTCAAGTATCCAAAAGATGCTATGGTAAAAGGAACAATCAAGCATGGGATCTTTGAAGATATAAATAATAAAGAAAAGGAAATAATATCAAGCATTAAAGAAAAATTAAGTCAAGAACGATTACTTAATATTTATAGGAAAGAATATTCAGTTATTGCAAGAAAAAAGATACTTTTCCATAAGAAAGAACTAGAAAAATTCAATATTGACCCTTTAGATTTTTTTATAAAATTTTGGAAAACCCTTCTAGATGAAGCTGAAACAAGAGCAAAAACGATATATGAATTTATAGAAACAAATAATATTTTTGGAATTGAACTATGGGAAAAAATTACTCCAAAGATAATAAGTGAATTAAGGATAAGCGATGAAGAATTAGGAGTTCGAGGAATCATAGATGAACTAAGAGATTATGGAAACCAATATGTTCCAGTTGAACTAAAAAGTGGAAAAAGTCCTGAGAAAGGGGTTTGGCCAGGACATAAAAGTCAGATAGCTCTATATATGATGGTACTTAAAAATCAAGGAAAATTTGTAAAAGAAGGAATAATTAAATATATTGATGAGAAAAAGGAAGTCACAATACAGCTTAATACTCTTTTAGAAGACGAATCGAAAAAACAACTTTTATTGGTAAGAAATCTTCTTGAAGAGAAAAAACTACCCGAACGAGTTGATTCCTTCAATAAATGTAGTGCTTGTCAGCTAAAAGAAGACTGTTATAATGATAAATTTATTGAAGATAAGCTTAAAGAGAAAAAATTATGATTTAATCACTTTTGTAACTTATCAATTTTTGCTAAAATAAAATTCAATTTTTAGCTTGTAGAAATCATAACCTTTAAATATCACTAATCTAACCAAGAGTAATATATCAAGGTGGTAATATCATGACAGAAGAAGAAAAAGTGTTTTCCAAACAGATTATTGGCAAAACAGTAGTATCCAAAACAGGTAAGAAATTTGGAGAAGTAGGAGATATAGTCTATGAAACAAGAAGCGGTGAACTTATCCACATAATCCTTGCAAGCCCAACAATTTATACAGAAAAACTTGAGCTTGAAAAAGATAAGCAAGGAAATCTATTGATACCTTTTAGTAGTGTTATTGCAATAGGAGACTTCTTAGTTATCGCAGAGGAAGATATTATCTAAATATCTGATTCTTTTCTCTTTATATTTCTATTATTCCCATTAATTATATAAATAAAGGACTATTTTCTAGAAACTATTATGACAAGTGAGATTTGGACAGAAAAATATAGGCCAAGCAAATTCAGCGAGGTTAAAGGGCAAAAAGAAATAGTAAAAAGGCTAAAAGCCTTTGTCGATCAGAAAAATATGCCTCATGTATTATTTGCTGGGCCACCTGGAGTTGGAAAAACAACATTATCACTTGTTGTAGTAAAAGAACTTTTTGGTGATTCATATAAAGATAATTTTCTAGAATTAAACGCGTCTGACGAAAGGGGAATAGATGTTGTAAGAGTAAAAGTTAAAGATTTTGCAAGGACAAGAGCATTAGGAAATGTTCCATTTAAAATAATTTATTTAGATGAATGTGATGCGCTTACAAAAGAAGCACAACAAGCATTAAGAAGAACAATGGAAAATTATACTAAAACTTGTAGATTTATTCTTAGCTGCAATTATAGTAGCAAAATAATTGATCCAATACAATCAAGATGTGCAGTGTTCAGGTTTAAACCACTTGAAAAAGATGATGTTGAAGAAATAATCACAAAAATAAGTGGTGAAGAAGGACTTACCATTACACCAGGAGCAAAAGAAGCGCTTTTGAAGGTTTCAGAAGGAGATTGCAGAAAAGTAGAAAACATATTGCAAAGTAGCTCTGCACTTCAAAAAAATATTGATGAAAATTTAATTTATAGTATAGCTAGTGCTGCAAGACCAAAAGAAGTGAAGGAAATACTAGAATTCTGTGTGTCAGCTAATTTTGAAATGGCAAAAAAGAAATTATTGCAAACAATGCTTGATTATGGTTTAAGTGGGCTTGATATAATAAAACAAGTTCAAAAACAGATATGGGAACTAAACATTAATGGAAAGAAAAGGCTTGAAATGATAAAGATCTGTGGCGATGCAGAGTTTAGAATGGTTGAAGGGAGCGATGAATTCATCCAATTAGAAGCAATGATAAGTAATTTCTGTTTAATAAACTCTTAATATTTTATTTTTTATTCACTCTAAATTTCATAAAGTACTTAAATGAATTATTACACTATTCTATATATGGGTGGAAAAAAAGAGGAAGATAGCTTTATTTCTGTAAAAAAGAATGAGTTCGAAGAACGATTAAAAGAGTTAAGAAATCTTATCGGTGAGGTAGAAGAAGTAGAAGAACCCATTTCTGAAAATGAAACACCCACTCCAGAAGAATCATCAAAAAATAAAGATGAATTTATCAATGCAAATATTAGTAAAAGAGAAAAAATATTGAATGAACTATATGGATCAATAAAAGAAGTGCAATATGATTCAAAAAGAGATGGCGCATTAAGAGAAATTCCTACTTTATTCAAAAGCTTAGAAGAAAATCAGATGCTTGTAAAAGAATTGAAAGATATAATAAAACTTCAAAAAGAGGAATTGATAAATAAAGATGTCCGCCTCAAAGAATTAAGTTCTGGGTTATCAAACCCTTCAATGCATTCAGATACAAAATTAAGTGTTCTAGAACATGAAAAAAATAAGGCATATGCTCTGATGGATGATCTGAAAAAGATAATAAAAATACAGAAATCAGAATTGGACAAAAAAGAGAATAGCTATAATAATCTTCATGAAAAGCATCAAGATAATAATGATTATATGAGTAACAAATTGAAGATATTAGAAGATGAGAAATCAAAAGCAGATGAATTGATGGATGATCTGAAAAAGATAATAAAGATACAAAAAGATGAATTATCAAAAAAAGACAATCTTATAAGAGGTCTTGAAAAAGAATTCTTAAAATTTAAAGAAAAAAATGATCTTGAAAAATTCAATAAGCATCTTGAATCAAAGCATGATTCAATAAAAAGCCTTCATAATATAACTAGAGAATTGACTGAACATTATACTTCTAGACTTAAAGAATATAATGATACTCTTAGAGAAAATAAGAAAGTTCAAGAAAAAATTAAAGAGGAGTCTCTTGAAGTCATAAGATCAAAAGAAAAAAGTATATTCTCTTTGAAAGAGGAATTAGAAAAATCAAACAAGGCATTAGAGGACCTAAAAAAAGTAACCCATAATCAAGACTCCGCAATACGTAAAAGAGATGAACTTATTGAAGAATTAGGATCAAAAGGAAAAAAAATTGCAAATGAACTTACTGAATCTAAAGCAAAAAAGGAGATGTATGAAAAAATCTCTTTAAAATCAAAAAATGAAGCATTAACAGCTTATGAAGTCTTGAAAAATGTAGAAAATGAACTAGAATCCTATAAGGAAAAAGATAAGCTTTATACAATCAAAATACCTCAACTGCAAAATCAGATAGAAAGTCATAAGAAACAAATTGAAGTAATCAAGAATGAATATGATAAGCGTGTGCAATCAATGAAAGATAATCATCAAGATGAAATAACAAATATAATAAAAGAACATACACGAAAAGAAATGAACTTTAAATCACAACTAATGATGTTGAATGAAGAACTTGATAAATTGAATTCTGAACTAGCTTTCGAGAAAAATAAACAGAAACAATTCGCAAATGAAGTATCACAAAAAATGTCAACTTTATTCAAACCCATATTAGAAGATAAACCAATCATATACAATGTTCCTAATAACATAAGAGAAGATTATGAACTTCTAGATAATGAATAAATCAATCTTTTATATCTTCTATTTGTTTAGTGCCTATATCTTCACAGAATCTTAATAAGTATCCATCCGGATCCATAACAAGAAATTCTTTATTTCCTATGAATATATCATCCTTTCTATACCAATTTTCTTTTGGCTTTTTAAACAAAGGATAATTTTCTTTATTCAATTTTTTTAAAACAAAATTTATATTGTCTACTTCAATTTGAAAATTAATACCTCTTCCAAAAGGATATTCTAATTTTCCAGTATTCCAATGATCATTAATTTCCTCAATCATTATTTGACTTCCTTGTAAATTCATAAAAGCAAATTTAGATTCTTTACGTTCATACTCTTTTGTAAATCCAAGAATTCTAATGTAAAAATAAAGACTTTTATCAAAATTTTTAACACTTAATTCAGGAATCAGTTTATTGAATTTCATAATAAAGAATAAGCTAATAAAAAAAAATTTAAGAAAAAGGAGTTTACTCCATATTTTCTTTTATTCTAACATTTTCCTGAATATTTTCAACGTAATCATATTTCAGGATAAGATTGAAAGGTTGAACATAGTTAGCATCTTCAGGAACTGGTGCTTTACATCTGATTGTAGCTGTTCCATCAGTAAGTCTAGCAACTCCTTCAACACCACCACTTGTACATTCCCAAAGATTTGGTGCTGAGTTAGGATTTACAACTTCAAAGCCGATCTTATCATATTCAATCTTTATTGCTTCACCAGGAACCGCACTTCTACCTTCACCAGTGAATCCATCAGTGTTAGTTACATCGATTTCAAGATATATTGTTCCTCTGCCTCCTGGTTTTTCAGCAACGCTTGTTGCTTGAATAGGAGCACTTGATACATAATAATCTTTCATTTCATCAAGGGTACATACTGTATCGTCCTTGATATCATATTTAAAGCATACTTGAGGTACTGCTACATAAGTTTCATAATAATATCTTATTTCAGCTTGTATGATAGCATCATAAAAACCATCAAAGTTAAGATTATGTTGCGCATTTCCAAAGTTAAGCCTGTCTTCTCCTCCTTCAGGAAGATATTCTGAAACTTTTTCAATTTCATCAGGATTAGATTTAGTCATTGTTTCGATTCCATTAAAATCTCCTTGAGCAAAGCCTTTTAATGTTACTTTAACTTGTGTAGGTTCTAAATCTTTTTCACCTTTGTTTTTCAATATTACTTCAATAGGAAAACTTTCATCTTCCCATATTTCATTCACACCTGATGTATCGCTAACGCTACCCATCATCTCAAATTCTGCTTCAAGTCCAGAATCACCTTCAAAATAAGGGGATTCGAACGTTTCAGCTTCATTATTAGTTGTACATCCAGCAATGCTAAAAAGCATTACAACAGCAAAACTTAGCAATAATAGCCTCTTCATTTTTTAAGCCTCCATGATAATTTAATCATTAATAAATGATAACCAGTAAGATTCCTATATAAACTTTTCTGTGAAAAGTTATACTCAAAGTTTTTTTTTGAACTTTGGATGTGATTTTTTCATATATTTACTACTTCTATTGACTTAGTTATTGAATTTCTATAAGCATAATCTATAAATACACTTATCTGTGTTGAATATGCATCATCTCCTAAGTCTCCACTAGTGTAATAACAATATACAAAACCTTGACCATCAACCAATCTCACACCAACTCCTCCATTAGGTTCACAAGTTAATGCTTTATTACTGATCTTTGCAGTTACATCTACGATATCAATATCTTGATAATCTAGATCAGTATGGCAATTTAGTATTCCTTTATGAGGATCAAATACTGTGCCCCCTCCTTGATTTTCAAAATTTATTTTAAAAGTGACCTTACCTTTACCAGTTTCTTGTTCTATACTAGTAACAGCAATAGGTCCTCCTTGTCCACCACCAAAACTTAGGGTGTGTGGTGTACAAACTTTAGTGCCTGTACTTCTAGGATTAGGATCAATACATGCTGACGCAAAAAGTTCAGTATTATATTTATAACAAGCGGTTGCTTTAATATTTTGAGTAAGGCTATCAGCACCATCAGGAACCTCAACATATCCATCAACAAAAGTCTTGACTTCATTCAATCTTCCATCAGGATTATATATTGATTTACCCTCAATAGTTATTGTTGTTTCACTTGGAGAAAGCGAGATGTATTCAGGATCATAGCCTGAAAGATATATTCTTCCATTAGCAACATCAGCAACACCTCTATTTGTCACTTCAACCATAACATCTAAGCTATCTCCATTGTAAAGCTTACTAGGAGGGGCATCGCTTAGAAATCTAAGATCAAGTCCTTCAGTCCCAGAATGATAATCTGCATCAGGCACTCTATCATTACCCACACTCACATTACATCCTGTAATCAATAAGATAATTGCCATAATCAAAGAAATCTTAAATTTTTTTATGTAATCAATATTATATTTCATTATATCACCTAATCATATCATTCTGGTTTATTAAAGTTATAGTTTTAGATACAGATTCACTATATCCATACTTGAATTCAATATTCAGATTTGTTGTATAAGCTTCATCAATAGATCTAAGCCTTTTAGAACTACCTTCTTTCAAAGTGCATATAATATCAGCTTCTCTATCCCTTATAACAACATCATTTATATCGGGAAAACAATCAAAATCTTCAAGGGTCATATCACTAAATTCAATCTTATCAATCTTTATAGAGTTCATAAAATCTCTATTTATTGATTCAGATCCACAAAAAATATCACTTTGTCCTGTGCTAAATATTTGTCCAGTACCAAAATTTCTTATATGGATCCTAAACTGAGGATATATGTCATCATCTCTAAGTATCATTTTAGGAGTTATTGAAGAGATTCCAACTGGACCACCTTGTCCACTGTAAGATGATTCTGAAACTTGACATACCTTATTATCAACAGGTTTAAGATTATATTGATCAGGATCAACACATATCTGATCATTAAACACATTCTCATAATCATAGCAATAGTTCACATATAAAACAGATTCATGCTCGCTAAATCCTTTATCAGGAAATGCAGTTTTTGCATCAAAAATGAAGAACTGTTCAGTATCTCTAGGATCATAATTAGATTTAGCAGTAAGATCTGTAATCTCTTCCTCACTAGTTAAACCATCTTCAAAAAATAAGTATCCTGGATCACCAACTAAACTTATAATCCCATTCTTTACTTCATATGCTCCATAATTTATAGCTTTAAAACCAATCTGCAGTTCTTCGCTAGCATATGCTTTAGAAGGGGGCAGATTTTCAATGAATTCAATTTCAACTTTTCCATTACCCGAATGGATATCAACCACAACAATCTCCCTATCATCACTTGAACAACCACTAATTAATCCAAATAGTAAAATGAGAATTGTTAAATATAAAAATTTATTTTGATTATTTTTGATCATGTACTGTCACCGCCACAGATTTTTTGAGTAAGTATTCATATGTACTTTCAGCCTTGAAATATCTTGTAGAAAAAGGAGAACTACCAAGCAATTCCTCTCTATCAGTAAGATTTAATGAACATTTTTCGCTTCTAACATCATCAATAGTATAATTGAATGTTTTTTGAATGTATCCTTCCATTAAAGAATATGATGATTCACCAAGACCACTATCAGAATATTCATTATAGAACCTGTCATTACAATTAGTAAGTTCCAATCCATAAGGGATCGTTAGCTTGATATCCCAAACTTTGTTCAATTTTCCGCCATTCCAATTGTTTGTTAAGCTTACACCAACATAACTAGTAAATGTCTCGCTCTTATTATAGGGGATAAGTCCTGGAGGATTACCTGTAACAATACCTATTTTTGCAGGACCATTTATTGATTTAGATACAGGTCTAGTATCTCTAATATCATAATTTTCAAAAACATCAATATCTTGGCTTCTTAAAGATATATATCTATCTTTATCCATGTAATAAGTTTTTAGGTAACCTTCACTTGTGAAGTTGAAAAGTGCTTCAAAATAGATTGTCCAATCTCCTCTTGACGCATTTTTTATCTCACAATCAATAAATTGCTCTTCATAAAGTCCCATGCTTATCTTATAGACTTCTTTACCTAGAACTGTACCATTTGTGCGATTTTTGCTATCAATGCTTCGTCTACCATAACAGGTTACAAAAACATCGATCTTATCAAAGTCATCAATATTTCTTCCCTCAAGTATGCCTGTAATTCGTATAGTGTCTCCAGTATTGTATCTTGTTAGATCATCCCTTCCAACATCAGCAAGCTCAACACCAAGATCTTGCTTACTCTTGGCATCAATCTCTGTAGTATAGCTTGTTCCTTGAAGATCATTCTTAGTATCGTTAACATAATCATTTACGCTAGCTGTAACTCCTGCTTTGGTCTGGGTAAATAGAAGCACTAGATTATCATATGCTTTCATGAAAGTTTGTTTAGCAGTTATCTTATCATTATTTGTCAATTGTTCAGTGAAATCATCCATTGTGTATAAAGTTGCAGATACTAAACTAAGGTAAACTATAATGACTATAGCTACAAGGACAGATTTGAAAGCACTTTCTCTAGTATAATTCAATGAGAAAAAGAAATGAACAGGGATAATAAGCCTATTTACAAAACTAGCACCATTAAATGTTGCTATAATGCTAAATGCAAAAAAATCAATGAATAAGATTACTGCAAGCATAAGATTTGCATCTTGTTTTGGCATTGCTTCTTTAAAAAGAAGGTGCCACATGAACCAAGCAAAAGCAAGATGGATTAAACTAGCACCATTAAAGTTAACCATAGTTAATATTAGGCTAGTCATTATAACAGCAATTGAAAAATTAAGGATTTCCTCTTTACTATGTTTTCCAAAAAATATGTAGAATGCCAATAATACTAATACTATCAGATTGAATATGACTCCTATGATAAATGGAAGACCTCCATTTGTTATTTTAAGTAGAACATTTCTAAAATCAATACCATTAAATCCTAAAAGTGTCCAATCAGCAAAACATAAAAAAATACTAAGCCACACCCAATACATTCCTCCTTTATGAGTCATGGTACCAACATCATATCCAAGAGTTGCATTTACAATATTTCCAGGTGCATCTCTAACTCCTTGCATAGCACGTCTAGCTGTAGGAAAATATTCTCTTCTAGGTGGGCCTGTAACCATACATAAAAAATGAAATCCTAACTTTATAAATCTTTTCACGATAACAAGAGGAAATGATTAATCATCTATCTCATAAAAGAATATCTTCATATTTACAATATCAATAGTTCCCTGAACTGGACTAATTCTGATGAAATTATTATCTTCTTCAACAAAATTTTCAATACCTTCATTATAAGTTCTTAATGTATCAACAGATATTTTTCTATTATTTATGCTAATTTCAACCTGGTTATAATCATCATCTTTCTCAACAAAATCAATAGTTAGATTCAATCCGACATCTTCTTCTTCTATAACTTCCATTTCATCTGAATCAATTTCAAAATAATATACGGGAAATATTGGTTCCTTAAGATCTGTCCTTATCTTGAACTGATCAATTATGTAACTTCCTTTATCACTATAAAATTCCAAGATGTTCTCATTATTTTCCAAATACGCCTTGTTTAAATCAAACTTAACATAATTACCACAATCAGCAACACTATTATAAATTTGATAACCATTAAGCTTGATATTCAATATGCCAATTTTTTCATTCACGCATTCTGTAAAAAAAGTAACAGTTGCAGATTCAAGATTTTCATATTCAGAATCCTCTAATATAAAAGTGTGTCTACTATTCAATCCTGAAGCATCAGTCGTATCAGCAAAGATCCTTATCTTTTCAAGAACATATTTATTTGTTAAAAAGAAAAGGATTCCTGGGCTTGAAACCTCAAACCTCACAGTATTTTTACCATTAACAATCATATCTTTTGGAAGCTTTATAGGATCTGGATTAGTTTTATCAAAATATTTTTCAGCAAGAACTTTTTCATTCAAATATATTGTTAATATACCACTTCCTTCTTCTTTTTCAAAAGAAAAAAGAAAATTTTCCATCAAGTCCTTATTAAAAACGTCAAACTCAAAAGTGAAATCTTTTTTAGAAAAAACACTTCTTGAAACAAGAGCACTATTCAATTCATATATCATCCCACTTTCAGTGGAACTCATAAGACTAAAACTACTAATATCATGAGTGAAATAATCTTCTTTTAGTATATCAAGCCTTCCAACATCTTCATTAAGTATTATCTTTCCATCAAGATCATTTATGAGATCATAATTTGATGAACTACTATCTCCATCACTATAATCTTCATCAAGCAATCTTGCTCTTTCATCAGGAGGCAAGAACAATATATAGAAAATTATACTTACAGCGATAACTATAACAAGGATTGATGCACCTGCTGAACCTTGACCTTTTCTCTTCATTTCAAACATGTTATCCTCTATAATAATAAGATTACTATAAAAACCTTTCTTTTTGCCACGACACAAATGT
>PKTL01000064.1 GCA_002867475.1 Candidatus Woesearchaeota archaeon | reverse complement strand
TGTGCAGATGATACATCAATGAATGCAGCAGAAGCAGCATTTGGAATGGATGGATCAGAAGTTGATGGTATAAACGAAACATTCGCAACAGAACCTGGAAATGAAGCATTCTATGCAGGATCCACATCAGTTTCAAATTGCCCAGAAGTCAATTTGCATGATGAAAATGGTGCTGCAACCGATGGAGTCTTCGATAACGTATTATTATCAGATGGTGCAAGTCTAGTATTCGTATCAATATTACATGATGATACAACCGGATTTGACAACAGGTCGCATGACTTCCAGCTAATAGTACCAGAAAACGGAACCAACGGAAATACAGACACAACCCCATATTACTTTTGGGTAGAGTTAGCATAAATTTGTTTTTTTTTATTTTTTATTTTTTTTAGTAAAACAACAAGATGAACAAACAAAACAACAAAATAAAGACACGGAATGTCAACGCATTGATAATAGCATTGATAATAGTTTATTTTACAATCCTTGCAAATGGTGAACCTGCAGGTCCAACAATAAGCTATGTGTCCAACAGTACGAGCGCAAATGCTGGTAATGGAACTCTACAAAGTGGAGATGAAGGAGGATACATAACAACAATCACATTGGACGTGTTGCAGCAGAACTTTGGTTGGAAGGCTTATGTTGGAAATGTAACAGGTAAGCTAACATTGGATGATGCTGATAATTATACTATCTATGATTGGTCTATAGCTAATCTTAATGCAGAAGTATATATATCAAGAAACCAAACCATTGATTGGACAAACATAGGCTGTGCAGCAAGATCAATAATTGAAGCACAAGATACAGATCTTGGAAAAGATCCATCAGCAGATGATGATAGTATAAATCTGACTTTTGATGGTGCAGTCCACGATGATCTAATAATTGGTGGAAACCCAGCACTGACAACATGCCCGACCATATCAACATTTGTCAATGATACGGCACAATCAGCCTTATTTCAGGAAATGCTGTTAAATGACAGTCAGCAAAGACTTGTATATGCGACCATAGCTGAAGATGATGCTGATGGTTATAGAAATGGCACAACTTTTGATTTCCAAGCGATTGTACCAGATACTCTGTCAACTGCAACAACAACAAACTATTATTTTTTTGTAGAGATAGGAAATTAGATCCATTTTTATCTGGTAAATTTCCTATCCATTATCTATAATATGATCTAATTCTATAATCTGTAATGTATTCATTAGAAAACTTTATATAGGTCCTTCAATGAAAATATATTAATTGGGTGGAACATTTGAAAAATAAAAAATTCATATTTTTATTGATAATCTTATCATTGATATGTGCAAACATCTCCTTTGGTGAACATGTACTGATAAATTCAAAAGATTGGAGAGATGTATATTCAGGTATGGTTTATGCAAATCTCAATGGGGACAAAAGCAATTTCTTGACAAGCACAAAACATAGTACTATAATTTTAGGAGCGATTTCAAAAGAATCAGATATTTTTCTTATAAACTCAAGAGATGAACCTTATATAAAAAGCTATAGAGCAACAATACTTGCATCAGGATATGATTCAGTAGAAGATATAACTACTAGGAATTCTAATCTTGATCTAGCGGAGAGATTGGAGGACATAACAAATTTTATAGTAATAGATGATTCATATGGGTATAATTCAATATCTGTTGCGGCTTATGCGGTATCAAGTAGGTCATATGTATTATTTGCAGATGAAGATAATATTGATGATGTCTATGATTTTCTTAGCGAAGCTCAAGTTGATAATCTGATAATTTTTGGAAGCGTAGATAGAGATGTTAAGACCATACTTCAAGAATTCAATCCTGAAATCATAAATGAAGGAGACAGATTCGATAATAACCTTAAGATAATAGACAAATATGTAGAAATAAATCCTGACACAAAACAGGTTTACTTAAGCAATGGAGAATTCATAGAAGATTCACTCATAGCAGGAGATGACCCTGTAATATTTATAGGAAAAGCAAACGTTCCAGACCAAGTAAGAGAATACATAAAATCTAGCCAATTCCAAGTAGCAACATTAATAGGTAATGAACTGATTGGTGCTGCTCAATTCATAAAAAGACAGATTGGAATACCTGTATTCGTAAAATTTGCACAAGGAGCAAGAACACCCACAGGAACAATAAGTCAAGTAGAAGACCTTGATAGGTTTCCTATGCCTCAATATAATCTTAATCTGGGAATCTATGAGATAAAATATAACAGGGCTACAAATAATCTTGAAGTAACATATGAGAATTTTGTTGATCTTGGAACTTATTTCATTCCAACCATAACTGTTAGTAATAGTGATGGTGAAGAAGTAGTTCTAGGATCAGAAGATTGCATTGTAGAAGAAGATGAAGATGGAGTGCTTTTCATAGATAAAGGGAGCTATAAGACATTAGCATGTGGGCTTAATATTGATGGTGAAGAAGGTCTTAACGCATATGTATATACTCTTTTTGGTGAATCAAGAAAAAATATGGAATATGTCTTGGAAGGAACTTATAATATCAGTATAATAACAATCCTTGATGATACAAGTATAGTGATAAAAGGATTAGTATATGATGAAAGTTCCCATGAATTCATTGTGGAGATAGAAAATACTGGGGATGTCGATGTATGGGTAAGTCCTGAGATAATAGACCTAATATTTAATGATGATTATATAAATTACGGAATTGAAGAACCTATAAAAATATCAGCAGGAAAATCAAAGAAAATAAGCATACCTGTTGATGACTTAACTCCAGAAGATATCGAAGAAAATGAGCTCATAAGAGTAAAAGCATATTATGGTGAACGTGAGACTTCTCTTTTCAAGGTCTCATTTGCAGAATTTGAATTCCAATATAAACAAGCATCATATTATATGTATGTGATTATAATAGTATTGATATTGCTGTTCATACTCTTTGAATTCGGGAAAAAGAAATGTCCAAATTGTAAGCATAAGAATAAACGAAGAGCAAAAAGATGTGTGAAATGCCATCATAAGTTTTGAGTGTAAACAAATAGAATAAGAAGATGGATAATCAAGAAATTGATAAAAAAGAAGGTGAACAATCACAAGAATCATCACAAGATTCATTAGACATATCTAAATTGAAGATTGATTCGTCTCAAATAAATTCTGATGAATCACAATTTGTTGTTTTTAATGTGGGTGATGAGAAATTTTCTCTAGATATAGATGATGTACTAGAGATAACACATCTAAAAGATATAACAAGAGTTCCAAATTCTGAAACTTATATAAATGGCGTGATAAACCTTAGGGGGCGGATTCATGTGGTGATAAGTCTTGCTAGAAAACTACATCTAATCGAAAAGGAAAAGACAGAGGATTCAAGGATAATAATAATTGAATCTGATGAGGAAAGACTTGGCATGGTTGTTGATATTGTTGATCAGGTTCTAAAAGTAAAAAAGAAAGATATTCAAGGAGTTCCAGAAATAATAAATGGGAATGTAGAAAAAAAATATCTGAAAGGAGTTATACCTTTTAATGATGAGATATTGATGATTCTTGACACTTCTAAAATAATAATTTCAGAAAAAAGCGAGTAAAATAAAAATATAATATGCTAAGTTTAGATTATTTTTTCGTCATGGATACTTTTAACAGTAATTTCTTGATTGCTTGTATCAAATTTCATGCTTCGACCTTTGGAACCACCAGTCTCTTCAGCATCAATAGGGATATTATTCTCTTCTAAGATTTTTTTTACAGTAATCACATTTCTTTTCCCTATTGCAAACTCATCATTTATTTGAATAAACATTTGTGCTCCACCAACTATTTTTGATCTGATATTATTTTTTTTTGCACCTATATTAACCATGTCTTTTATCATTGTTGGAATTGCCACATCTGCATATCTATTCAATTTTTCTATACTATTTTTATCATCTCTAATTCCTGTATATTCTTTGCTTTCGGGAAGCATTACATGAGCAAGTCCACCAATATGATTTTCTTTATCATAAAGCGCTACGCCAACACATGATCCAAGACCTAGGCATGTAAGTATTATAGGATTATGATGTACTACTAGTCCTCCTATGCCAACAATTATTTCTTGTGCGCCCATCTTAACTAAGTCCATACATCTTTTTTAATAATCCAAGCACTTTATTCATTGATGCTATATCAAATATCATTATGAAAAAACCTTCAATCTCAATATCCTTTATGTTAATACTAGTCTTTATGGATAATACATCATCACTGTGGTTACTAACTTTTGCAAGGATGAAATCCATTATGGATTGAACCATATCAGTGGTTATGTGAGGAACACTAGGAAGTATTTTTATCTCTAAAAAATCTGCCATTGAATTAAGATATGCACCTGTAAATATGTTACTCATCTCTTTGAATGCACTTTGACTCATCTCATCAATTATCTTTGATGTGCCTATTGGTTGACCCATCATCAGATCAACGATTTTCTCAGCGGATTTAACAGGAAATATAAAAAGAGTCTCACCACTAAGATCCCCTAAAAGCTGAAGATAAGTGCTTACAACAACATTTTCAGCTCCTCCAAATTCTTTAGCGAATTTAGTTATCGGAACAAATTTAGTTTCGGGTATTATAATCTCAATATGCTTATTAAGAAGCTTAGATAATGCGGTTGCTGCATTTCCAGTGCCAACATTACCAATCTCTTTTAACGCATCTTTTTCCATATCATTTAAATTCAATAATTTTTCCATTTTCATTCACCTATTAAGCTATCTATATCCAATATGAAGCAAACATTACCATCACCAAGTATTGTCGCACCACTTATTCCTTTAACTTTTTTTATTGTATCATCAATATTTTTTATCAATATCTGTTCTTGTTCCATTATATCATCGACAACAAGGCATATTTTTTGAGTTCCACTTTCGACTATGACTATTGTCTCTTCGTCTTTTTCCTTTTCTTCAAGACCTAAAAGGTTCTTTAAACGAAGTAAAGGTAAAGTTTCATTTCTAAGTACAAAACTTTCTTGGTTCTCGATAGTTTTTATACTTTCTCTTTTTATGTTCATAACCCTAAAGACATTATTTAAAGGAATAGAATATTTTTCATCAGCGATTCCAACTATAAGTACTGTTATTATCGCCATTGTCAAAGGTAATTCTATCCTAATTTTTGTACCTTCATCTTTTTTAGATTCCAGAAATACCTTGCCTTTTGCTTGTCTGATGTTGGTTTGAACAACATCCATGCCGACACCTCTTCCACTAATCTCAGTTATGGTTTCATTCGTACTAAAACCTGGAAGGAATATCATCTCTTGTATCTTGGTCTCATCCATATTTCCAAGTTTTACTGCATCAATTATACCTTTTTCCAATGCTTTTTTCTTGATCACTTCAGGATCTATTCCAGATCCATCATCCATAACCTCAATACATACATGGTTTTTTTCTCTTTTAGCAGAAAGTTTCAAAAGTCCTTTACTGGGTTTTCCATTTTTTTCTCTTTCGGTCGGAATCTCTATCCCATGATCGACACTATTTCTTATTATATGTATCAATGGATCAGTAATCTTATCAATGACTGTTCTATCAAGCTTGTTTTCTTCACCTTCAATGACAAATTCTATCTCTTTACCTTCCTCTTTTGAAAGATCTCTTACAATTCTTGGAAATCTATTGAAAACGCTTTTTAATGGAATCATTCTCTCTTCAATGACTTCATTTTGAATATTTTGAGTAAGAAGATTTATAGAATTCATTATCTCTTCAAGATTTTTTGAGTTTAGATCTTTATTTATAGTTTCAAGTCTCATATTATATATTAGTAATTCACCAACCATATCCATAAGGCTATCAAGTCTTTTTATATCGATTCTAACTTCTTGTATCTTGTCCATTTCTTCTTTATGTTGAACCATTATATCTGATTTTTTAGATTCAATCATATGACTTGCAAAATCATCATTTAATTCTAATAGGTTGTGTGATTTTATCTTAGTCATTTGAGATAATATTTCTTTTACTTTTTCAGGTTCTTTTACTAATATTATCATGTCTAGATATATTCCAAGTTTTTTATTTTGAATATCTTTTTTGCTTAGGTTTTGTCTTATGATTTTGGAGAGTTCATCAAGTTTTTTCAATATTGCTAAGGCTTTTATATTTTTTAAAGGATGATCTTCAAATTCTATAACAACTCTTTTAGCATCATCTAACTTATATCCTTTAAGATCTTTTATTTTCTTTTCTTCAGATTTTGTAAGATTTAATTTATTTGGAACCTCATATTCAATCTCTTCAATCTTTTTTTCTTCAGGATTTATCTTATTCAATTTATCATAAACTTTTCTTGCATCTATACTTTCACTTATATCTCCTTCTATTTTACTAAGTCCATCATCAAGATAATCACAGCCCATTAATAATACATCCATTATATCTGAATTTATAGATAGTTTATTATTTCTTATAAGGTCTAGAAGATCTTCAAGCTTATGTGCAAGATTTGAGAATTTTTCATACCCCATCGTTGCACTATTTCCTTTTAATGTATGGAATGATCTAAATATATTATTTATGATTTCAGAATCTTTTGGATTTTTTTCTAATGAAACAAGTCCATTATTTAGATTATCAAGATGCTCTTTTGCTTCATTTACAAAAATTTCCTTATACTCTTCCATTTTCCCTCTTTTTATTATTTGATTAAGTGATTATTAAATTTTAATATATTAAACTTCTAATATTTGTAATATTGCAACAGGTATTTTATCAAGATCAACAATCTCATCATAATATCCTTTTAAAATAACGCTTTTAGGCATCCCATATATTATGCTGGTCCTTTCTGATTGTGCAATCACTGTACCTCCTTTTTCTTTTATTTTTTTGGCACCGATTGTTCCATCGCTTCCCATTCCAGTCATTATTATTCCAAGTATGTTCTTGCCAAAATATTTAGTTGCTGATTGCATAGTTATATCGACACTAGGTCTTGTACCATGCAATTTCTCTTTTTTATTTAAAGTTAGATGGATATTATTATTTTTCTTTATTAATTCAAGATGGTGGTTTCCTTTAGCTATGTAGCAAACACCTTTTTTTAATTCTTCGCCTTCTTCTGCTTCTTTAACTTTTATATTGCTTATCTTATCAAGTCTTGATGCAAGCTTTCCAGTGAATTCTTCAGGCATATGCTGTACAATTATTATTGATGAAGGAATCTCTTTAGGCAATAAAGGTACTACTCTTTCAAGACTTTGCGGTCCTCCTGTAGAACTTCCTATAATAACTAATTTTTTTGATGATGAAGTAAAATCGTAGTTTAGATCTGTTGAAAGTTCTTGAGCTGTTGTTCGGATCTTATCTTTTGAATCGATAGCAAAACTAATCTTTTCAATTATGTTTTGCATGTTAGCTTCAATTTGGCTTTCATCAAGTATTGATATAGGTGCTTTATGAAAATAATCAAATGCGCCAAGAGATAAGCCTTCAATGACATATTCAATATCTTTAGGATTTTCAAGAATCATCAGAATTGGAATCTTCTTTTTATTAAAAGTTGAAATTATCTGCTCAAGATCTTTTTTATGAAGATTAGGATTCATAAGACAAATATCATATTTATCTAAATTTTTATTATCTAGATCTACCAATTCTTTACAGAACTTGATTTCACCAAAGACCTTATCATCTTTTAATAATTCAACTAAATCTTCATTAGTATCACAGATCAATATTTTCAAAGGCATATTGCTTTATCCATTGATTATGATTGGAACTTTGAGAGAACTTCTTGAATATCCTCAGGTTTAAAAGGTTTTGTTACAAAATCTTCTGCTCCACTTTCAACTGCTTCTTCAACAACTTTTTCTTGTCCGACAGAAGTACACATTACAACTTTTGCTTCAGGATTACTTCCTTTAATCTCTTTTAATGCTTCAAGACCTGTCTTGTTTGGCATCATTATATCAAGAAATACTAGATCTGGATTTATCTCGCCATACTTATTTATTGCATCCTGTCCATCAACCGCTTCTATTACTTCGCTTACACCATTTTGTGTAAGGATATTTTTTATTATATTTCTCATAAATGCTGAATCATCTGCTATTAATATTTTCATTTTAATTACCTCCCAAATATTTATCAATTATTTTTGAAATTTCTTCTTTGCTAAATGGTTTGTTCAAATAGTCTTCTACACCTATATTTTTAGCTTCATTGAATTCTTTATCTTCTCTTACTGATGTACACATAACTATGTTAGCATTAGGATTTATTTTCTTTATTTCTTTTGCTGCGCTTATTCCATCCATTCCATTGGGCATGATTATGTCCATAAAAATTAAATCAGGGGTTTCAGCTTTATATTTTTCTATCGCTTCTTTTCCTTCGCTAGCTTCAATGATTGTGATATTATCTCTTTTTGTGAAATTTTTCAGTACGGCTCTGATAAGTGATGAGTCATCTACTAATAATATTTTTTTCATATATTCACCTCAATGAAAATCGAGTCTTAAAATTTTATAAAGCTTTTGGTTATTTATAAAAGATTAGAGATTCTATTAATGGGTTTTAATTCTATCTTCTAATATCATAACTATTATAATTTTTTATAAATTTTTTTTAATATTTTTTTGGTTTATTTTTATATTTAGATTATTTAGTTAATTGCTTTTGCAGGTACTTTTAGGTGATATCAATAAATTTATATAAGATAAATAGGAACTAAATTTGATGTCTGAAGAAAAAATATTGGATGGTAAAAATGTAGAAAACACAGAAAATCCTGAAATTTCTTCTGTAACCAGCACAAATGTTTTATCAATATCTGATATTGATCTTGATGCTATAAAAGAGACTGCAAATATTGGTACTGGAAATGCAGCAACCGCATTATCTAATCTATTTAAGAAACGAGTAAATATCTCTTTGCCTGACTTAAAAGTTATGCCTTTAGCTGAAGCAGCAAAAAGCATAACAGGGCCTAAAGAGATGGTTGTTGGAATCTATAGTAAGATAAAAGAAGGTATGGATGGTAACATTTTATTGATGGTACCTATCAGTGTTGCTCTTTCAATGACAAATACTTTTCTTCCTAATGCATCATCCAATAATAAGATTGATGAAAATGAGAAAGCATTGTTACAAAAGATAGGGGCTGCTACTTATATAAGTTATCTCACAAGTCTTGCTAAATTTTTCAAAAGTAAAATAACTTTTGACCCTCCTAATGTAATCAGCACATTCGGTGAATCAATATTTGATTTTATGGTTGCAAATGTAAATGCTGATGAGGAAGTCATGACTATCAAATTAGGATTTGATATTGAAAATACTGATATACAAGGTGATTTTCTTTTGCTTTTTACTATTAAATCATTAAAACCTCTTCTTTCAAATATTAAATCTTTAGAATAATTTTTCGATATCAAAATATATCAAGACCAAAAAATATAAAAAGCATTTATCGAAAGTAAATATTATGGTATTGGAAATAAAAAATGAATTACTTCAAAATTCTACTATGGCAGTAATTTTTCCAGTTGTTGATTATCCAAACCAGATAAATGAGGTTGTAAAGATTCTTGGTGAGAATTATGGAAAGGTTTTATATGTGTCTCTTAATAGATTGTATAATCCTTTGAAGAGAAAGATGCAAATGGATGGGGTCGATATCTCTAAATTTATATTTGTTGATTGTGCGACAAAAACAGCTGTAGCAAATCCTCCTGAGGCACAAGATTGTATATATGTGTCTTCTCCTGATGCTTTGACTGAAATGAGCATTGCGATAACTAAAAGTATTCAGAATTCATATCCTGATCTTATTCTTTTTGATTCATTATCTACTCTTTTAATCTATGAGAATCCTAATGTAGCAACTCAATTCATTCATTCTTTGACAAATAAGATGAATAGTTTCGGTATAAAGATTGTTTTTACAGTTCTTGATGGTGAAAAAGAGAAACCACTCATCAGTAATCTTAATATGCTTATGGATAAAGTAATAAGAACTTAAGTTTATTTTAGATAATTTTATTTAGAATCATATACTGTTTTTAGGTTATATTTTTTAATTTTATCTTATTTCAATTTCAAAATTTAGTTCTATTTCTTTTATTTTTTCTTATTAAATTTTATTCAGTATCTTTTTTAATCCCTATCAAAAAATAGAAAACTTTATATACTATTAATTAAATAATGATAACTTATATCTAAATTTTAGATATTGCTAGCAAAAAAAGATAACGAGTTATCGTAAATATGAAAACGCCCGAATTAGAGACCATAAACCTATTTTCTAAAGATTTGACTCTAAATTTAACTATAAACCAGATTTCTAAAGAATTAAACAAGAGTTATGCGTTTACAAACAAATATGTTCGGGACTTTCTAGATGAAGGGATATTAAGCAGGAAAATAGTCGGTAGCGCTATCCTTTGCAGCTTGAATTTCTCAAATGAGAAAACTTTAGGTCTATTGATGATGAATTCTATAGATGATAAGATGAATTTTATGAAAAAATCAAATCCTAAAATGCTATCCTTATCAATTCAATTAGCTTCCACACCAACTCTTAAATCATTATTTTTACTCAATAATAAGTTTCATATAATTTGTGAGGATAAAAAACTTGCAAGTGATTACTTTGATTCCATATCAAAAACAATCAATAAAAACATAACACTTCTTGATCAGAACGAATTCAAACTGGGCGTTAAAGGATTTGACCTGAAAAAGATAACAATATTGGAGGGCTATGAGAGGTTCTGGAAACTCATTAGCGAAATCATCTAGGGGTGAAAAGAAAAAGAGGATAAAAAAATAAAAAGAGGTAAAATGAGAAGAGGTGAAATCTTTGGCAGATTATAATAAGCTGCTAAAGCAAGTAAACGAAGTTGAATCCTTCAAATTGCCGGATGGCTCCCAGATAAGGAGCTTGCCTGAACTAGTCGAAAGACTAGGTAGCATGGACGATGAACATTTTTCACACCATTTAAGTGAAAAAGGAAATGACTTTGCAAACTGGATAAAACACTGCTTCGATGATGAACTCTTAAGTAAAAGAATATCTCAGATAATAACTAAAAAAGGATTGATAGAAGAAATAAATACTAGGATAGAACAAGTTAAAACACTCCAAAGTCAATCTGGTACTGGTCCAAATATCCAACCAACAGTTAAACCAATAGAATCAGTAGTTACACCTTCAACAGAGATAATGTCTTCAGAACCCTTATCTTCAGGTCTTGATGATGATCTAAGTATAGACAAAACTAATGATACTCAAAATAATAATATTCAAAACAACGACCTTGATGCAGATCTCAATCTTGATGCAGACTTGGATTTGGATTCTGATCTAGGTATTGAAGATGAAGTTGATACTAACTTAGATCAAACAAAAAATAATGATGGAATAGATGAAATTGTTGAAAATCCAACTCAGCACATCCCTGATCAACCAAATATAGACTCAGATCTTGACCTTGATACTGATTTAGATACTGATTTAGATATAGGAAATGCTTCAGATGTAGGTATTAATGCTTCTAATAATGAAAATTTAGAAAGTAGTCATGATCAGTCAACAAATATTCCAGAATCTCAACCAAATTCTGAAGTCCCACAATCAGGTAATAATCTAGATGGAAGTTTATCTATAGATGAAGATACTACTGGAGAAGTAAATGATGAGATCCTATCTCAACCATCTCAACCAGTAGAAGAACCAATACAAGCTCCAACCACAACTCTTCCAGAACCACCACCTATACAACCTGAGCAACCATCTGTTCCATATGATGAAAAACAGATTTCTGAAGAGATTAAAGAAGATACGAAATTAACTCCTGAAGAAGAAAAATTATTGAATACTGATAATAAAGAGCTTAGTCCTAGTGATATATTTAAGAAGTTGAAACTGCAAAAGAAAGTAGGACAAGTTTCTAAAGAAACAAAACCAGTTGATGTTTCTAAACCAGTTGTACAAGATCATATTGGAGGTAGCGAAATAATTCAACCTAGTTCTAGTGGATCAATCAGTTTGACTCCTGAAGAAGAAAAACTGTTGAATACGGATAATAAAGAGCTTAGCCCAAGAGAAATTTTTAAGAAACTTCAATTGAAGAAAAAAATTGGAGATAAGAAAATAGAATCTACGCAATCTAAAGAAGTCTCTGAAACTGTGCCAGATTTAGGATCAACACCAAATCTTGAACAACCTATGCTTGGTATGGAAGGGTTAAGTGATGAAGAGAAAAGACTCTTGAATACTGAAAATAAGGAATTGAACCCGAGAGAAATTTTCAAGAAACTTCAATTGAAAAAGAAGCTTGAAAAAGAAGGAGTTAAACCTGTAGGACAAACAAAAGAAGAAGTGATTACAGGAGAAAAGATCCTTAACGCAGAAGAAAAACTTCAAGTAAGTCAAGTAAAGCAAGAATCAGATGAAGAAAAACCTGTAGATTTACTGAACATTTCAGATGATGAATTTTCAGAATTGATTGGGCTTGATAACAGTGAAGAATATGTGGCTATGATATCAACGGAGGATATGATAAAGGTCCCAACAAGAAAAAGGCTAAAAACAGGAGTGCAAGGTTTTGATGAGATAATCGATAAAGGTATACTTGAAGGTTCAGCAGTTCTAGTTTCTGGTGGTCCAGGAAGTGGGAAAACAACATTCTGTATCCAACAATTAGGATGGGCAGCAGAAAGAGGAGAAAAATGCTTATTCATATCCTTAGAGGAAAAAGAAGAAAGATTAATAGAACACATGAAAGGATATGGGTTGAATCCTGAAAAATATTTGAAAAATGGAACTTTAAAAGTCAAGAAGCTTGATTCTTTTAAATTATCAAGAAATGTAGAAGCTCTTTTAGCACATGCAAGAGGTGAATTGATGATAGATATAGATCCTATAATGGATATAATACCTGAAGGTTTTGTACCTGATAGGATAGTTCTAGATAGTTTATCCTCAATAGCTGCAGCATTTGGTGGCCAACCTGAAGTATATAGGATTTATGTAGAGCAATTATTCTCAATCTTTGAAAAGCTAGGAACAACAAGCTTTATCATAACAGAGATACATGGAAGTGAACAGATGGGTCATGGGGGTGTTGAGGATTTCATAGCGGATGGTGTAATAAATTTCTACAATATTAAACGAGGTCAGGTAAGACAGCCTGCAGTTGAGATATTGAAGATGAGGGGATGTAAGCATAGAAAAGGAGTTGTGCCATTTAGTTTCATACCTGGAAAAGGAATTGAAGTCTATCCACTTGAAAGGGTGTTCTATGATGAGAAATAAAAATTTTATCAGGTTAGAAATATCATTATTTTTTATTTTTTTATTGTTTATATCAATTGCTTATTCGCAAACTTCTGAAGAAGCGTTGAAAAAATATAATGATGCATCTGCAAAGATAGAAGAGCTTGAATCAAAAGGATATCCCACCTTACCTTTGTATGATCTTTTAGATGATGCAAAAAATAAATATAATCAAGGAAACTATGAAGGATCAATATCTTCATCGGATGAGATATTTCAGATTGCTGATGAATCTGTAACATTAAGAGGTAATATCTTAAAATATTCAAGCCAGATAGAAATACTTGAGGGTTTAGGTGTTGATGTTTCTTCTATGGATCTTGAAATGCTTTATATAAAAGCAGATTATGAAGTTGCAAATTTTGATCTTGCAAAAGAATCATTGGTTCAGATAAAAAATAAGATTGATAGGGTCCTTATGAATTATTCAGGTGAGTTGTTGGATGAGCTTGAATCTTTAAATGAGTTTATAGTTGAAAAAAATATATCTATATTATTTTATGAAAATTATTATGATGAGCAGATCCAAAACTATGAAAGGAAAAACTATGATGAATTTCTATTGAATCATGCAATATTTCAAGATTTAAAAGAGATTATCACACTAAATTTTACTATAAATAAAGAATTATCAAAATTTGAAGATATGGGTGTTGATACATCAAGAATAACTGATCAAAGAGATTATTCAACTAGTCTCTTATATGGCCTTGATGTTGATGGTTCGTTAGACGCTATCAAAAAGGCGAATCAAGATTTAGAATTAGCGATTCAAATAAATACTAAGATGTCTAATTTTGAATCAGAATATGAAAGATTAAATGATCTTGAAATATTGGATAATTCAACAAAAAGGTTATATGAATCTTGTAAATCGGAATTTCTGCTTGGTAATTTCAATGAGTCTTATGAGTTGATGCAAGAATCTTTAGATGAGTTTTCAAGACTTGAGCGTGAGAACATAATATTTAGAGGTATAAGTAAAGCATCACTTAAAAAAAATCTGAAAGAATTCATATTAGACAATTGGCCTTTTATTCTAGTGCTAGTGATAATCATTTTAATATCTTATAGGCCTTCTGTAAATTTTGTTTCTTTGAAAAAAAAGCGAAAACTGCTAAAAAATCTTGAGATGAAACATGAATTAACTATAACAACACAAAAAGAGCTTCAAAAAAATTATTATTTTGATAAGCTGATAGATAAGAAAGATTTCAAGGAAGAATTTGAAAGAAATGAAGAAGAAAAAATAGAATTATCAAACCTAATCAGTTTAATAAAAGAAAATATTGAAAATCTTGATGAATATTTTCATGAATTAAAATCTGACTTTGATCATTTTTTTAAGAAATCAAAAGATAAATCAGTAAATAAAGAAATTCTCCTTCAAAAATAAAACTTGAAGATAAAAACTTGAACAAATTTAGTTGATTCTCAATTTTTTTTTTTAACCATTTATTCTTAAAAATGTTTAGCAAGATTCTATTATACTATTTTTAATATAATGTTATATATAAAAATAATAAAAAATAGTAATATTTATAAATGATTGAATACAGAAGTTATATTAAATTTAATATAATATTATATTTAAGAAGGCGCGATAAATGGTTGGTAATCTACTTGATCAGAAAATAATCCAAGTATTCAATAAGGATCTGACTAAATTCTACTCTATAAATTCAATAGCGAAAAAGCTCAATAAAGCATATCCTCACATAAATCAGAAAGTAAATGCGCTAATTGATGAGGGTATAATAAAAAAGCAAGTCTTTGGAAAAAGCTATATTTGCAGCATGAATCTAGAGTCAGACCTTGCAATTGCCTATCTGACAATAGACGAGATACAAAATAAGCAAAAGAACACTAAAACTCTTTCTAAAAAAATTATAGATAATATCAAAGATATTGATGCAAAATGCGTTTTTCTCTATCAAAAAAAGATATATGCTGTATCAGAAACAAGCACAAAAAGTTCAGATATCAAAACTGAAAAATCCATACCTCTACATTTTATTGACGAAGAAAAATTCAAAGAAATGATAATAAAAACAGATTTTCTAACCAACCACGCAATAATTCAGAATTTTGAATATTATTTCTCAACATTGAAAAAAATATGGGGTGAGATAAGATTAAGAGGCATATAAGATGGTATCCATAAAACTAGATAAGATATTCATATTGTTCGCACTGAT
This sequence comes from Candidatus Woesearchaeota archaeon, assembly GCA_002867475.1. Taxonomy (GTDB): domain Archaea; phylum Nanobdellota; class Nanobdellia; order Woesearchaeales; family BM511; genus BM511. The sequence continues at coordinate 11,532 of PKTL01000064.1, read as the reverse complement.
CTTATTTTTATCTTCATTTACTGAGAGCACAATACTTCTTGACAAGGAGATTTTTCAGATAGGGGAATCTGTAGTAATAACTATTGGAGGTGTGAGTTGGGATTCAATTATGGTAACAAGTGAGACTCAAAGTTATAAATTTATGGGAGAAACAAATGAAGATCTTATATTCAAACCTAAAAAACCAGGAATTTATGAGGTGTTAATATATTCAAAAGGAAACAATATTGATAAAACTACTTTTGAAGTCATAGAAACCGAACCAGTTGAACCAGTTGAACTTATTGTTGATATAAATGTTGAAGAACCAAAACAAGAAACCTTAAACAATGAAAATGTTGAGGGTTCTGATGAATCAGGAACTGATAATGGAGAAAAACAGGTTTCAAATAAAAATGATAATTCAAACAATTATGAAATAGGTGATAATATAGAAATACCTGCAGATATCGGGGATGATGTAAGAATTGAAGTTAAAAGCGACTCAGACTTCTTTTCATATTTAGGGAAGATAACAAAAAAATTATTCTTCACACCGAAAAAAGAAGGAGTATATGAAGTCACATTAAAAGATAAGTTCAATAATATTATAAGTAGTTTTAAGTTTGGAGTTGGAACTGAAGAGTTAACTTATATCAAGAACCTTACAAGACCAGACACAAAAAAAGTGTTGGAAGAGATCGATTCAAAATATGGGAAAGGGTATGATTCTATATTAAAATTAAGAAATTCGGATAGTAAGATAAAATTCATAGATGCAAAGATTCTTGAAGATGAGATAATCATTAAAAATATATCAAAAAAATTGGATAGTGTCCTATTTAGAGGTATGACAAAATATGGTGATTTAGGCTTTGAAGAAATAGAAGAAACATCTAAATTTTCAAATCAGATAAAAAAGACAGTTGTTGATTCATATGCTGTTGATCCAACCAATATGGATTTTGATAATGCATCACTGATATTTATAGCACAAGGAACAGAACTTTACAAATGTAAAGATTGGGAATTCTCAACACAAACTTGCATTGGAGAATGGAAAAAAATAATGGATTTAATACCTGGTGAAAAATATGAACTTATCATAGATCCTTTAGATCCTGGATACGCAGAAACAGGAGTAGTATCAATAAATACAAACAAATCAACATATCATCTAGATGAATCAGCAAAGATACTAATAGCAATACTTGACAATAAAGGTTATCTTTTAGATCCTACAAATCTTGAAATCATAATAACAACACCAAGCGGAAAATCAAAAACATATAGTCTTTTTGATACATCAAGAATCTCTGAAGGTATATATTCTATGATATTTGAAGATACAATAGAAGAAGGAACATACCAAGTACAAGTAAATGCAGATGGTACAAATCTTGATGTAACTATGATGACAAGCTTTGAAGTAAAAGAATTTTATGAATTTGACATAATAAGGAATGCACCAATAACAACAGATCCTTGGCAAGGACCAATTAGTTCAAATATAAAGATAAATAGTTTCATAGATACAGACTCAGGAAAAATAACCTTTATAGAAAAAGTACCTTCTGAATTTAACATAACTGAAAATGGGGGGGCATCAATATTTGATTATGGGACTTATAAGACATTAACTTGGGAAAATCTAGATGAAAGCTCTGAAGTTTCATATGAAGCACAGCCTCCTTTAAAGACACCAGACCTTTTCAGCATTGGCCCATCAATCATAAGATATGATATAAACTCAAAAAGTGAACTTTTCTATGAAGCAAGACCTTGGTTTATAGCGATTGACCCAGTAACTACAACAACAGCAACATCATGCAACTACATGCTTAATTCAGGACCAGATAACAACTATGCAAATGCATGTTCAGCAGCGTCAAACGTTGATTATGATGATGGAACAACCGAATCATTCACATTGGGTGCAGGAAACAATAAATATCATGGAATAGAGATTACAGCTTCAAGCTTATCGAACTGTTATGAAGTAAATGCTGTAGAAATATGCACAAATTGGTGGGGATCAGGAATAACTTATCAGAGCAATTATTGGCTAGATGTATCAAATGATGGGGCTGGGGGTGCATCATACACAAATATAATAACTTCAACAGGAATATTATCTGATGGTGGGGTGTCATGTACTGATGTGTCATCTTCATTAACTTGGGATTGTACAAGTTTCGAAAGTGATAATGCTGCTGCAAGAGTCCATTTCCAAGGAAGGTTTGGAACAGCATATTTTGATGTCGTCTATTTCAAAGTAAACTACACCACTTACAGTAATCCTCCAACAGCGATATCTTATGCTAAAAATGAATCGACCGTATATGAGAACATGTCTGTAAAATTCAACTCTACTTGGAGTGACGATCAAGGGCTTAGCCACTATGTATTCAGCATAAACCAAGGAAGTGGTTGGGTAAATAGCTCCCTAATAAGTTTTAGTGGTGGAAGCTTAGCAGAAAATATAAGCTATATAAGTGCGTTGAGTGGAACAACTGTATATTGGACATTTTACGCAAATGATACTCAAGGCCAATGGACGCAGATGCCCATTCAAAGCTTTATAGTTGCGAGTGCATCTGATTTATTATATCCTGTTGTGAATTCAATAAATATAGATCCAACAAGCAATGCGAGTGGAACAATATTTAATATTACGGCAAATATAACAGATAATTTTGGAGTAGACAATGCTAATGCGGAGATAACATTTCCTGATGGAACAAAAGTAAACTATTCAATGACTCAAGTAGGAACAAGCGATTTTTGGCAATACTTCTACACAAGCAATGTTGGTGGAAATTTTTCTGTAGATATATATGCATCTGACGCAAACAACAACATTAACATATCGGATTTTTCAGCATATTTCAATGTTACAAGCATCGTAACAACTGAAAAGATATTCTATGATAGGGGAGAAACAGTAGAGATATATGGGTCTGGATTCTCAAAAAATAATGATATCGCAGTCACTATAAAGAAAAGAAGTGATGGGTCAATTGTATCAAGCTTTCCGATAAATGTAACAAGCAATAGTGTGGGAAGTGCAGATTATGATTGGACAATACCAACTGATTTGACATTCAAGCCAGGAAATTATACTATAATCTATAATGATACTACTGATTCAAATCTAAATTATGAAGCAGACATAATGGTTGTATTTAGACCGGATCAAGCATCTATAATGGATAGAACCAGACGTCCTGCAGATGTGCTTAGTAGTGTGAATGACAGTGATTTTCTTAGTGCAACAATAGTATTATCTCCTCCAAACCCCCCACCACAAAACATTGAGGATTATATAGAGTTCAATTTTACGGATAATATACCTATTGGTCAAGATATACAAAGCGTAACATTTGGTTTTGAGCATGTAGATAATCAGGTTGGAGGTCCATACACAATATATTTGAATTGGTATAATATCTCATCAACAGCATGGCAAACCGTATGCACCTATTCGCCAAGTGCGACAGAAATAATTGATAATTGTAACCTAACCTCTTACATAATAAATTCAACAGAAGCAAATAGTGCAAGAATAAGGATAAGTGATAATGATCTTTCAAGCGGCGCAGGAACTGAGACTTTAACAACTGTGGATTTTGCATATTTGGATATACAATATACTACGACAGCAACAACACAGGTCTATTGGAACGAACCAGATTATGAGATAACAGAATACACTTTTTCAGACACAACAAACAATAAGGCTTATCATGGATATAAAAATGTTGCAGATTATGATATCTTATATACTACAACTGAAGCAACAAGTACAAATTATACTTACTTAGAAGATTCAGATGATACTAGATATAATTATGTAGCTACAGGCCAGAACAATATCAAGGCTTATCATTCATTTGAATTTACAATAACTGATGATATTTCAGTTATAAGTCAGTTGGATTTTAATTATGAAGGTTATGCTACTGAAACAACAAGCATCCCTCCGCTTCCAGGAATTTTCACAATATTCGTCTGGAATTTTACATCAGCAGCTTACCAGCAAGTAAATACGGGTGGTGGTCTTTTGGAAGATGTTGAAGTGATATCTTCTCTTACAGGAAATATCTCTGAATTCATAAATTCATCAGGAGAAGTATATTTCTTGATAGAAACTACTCAGACGGGTGGTGGAGGTGATCAAAGAAGAGAGATAATTACAGATTTTGTAAGTCTTGAAGTCATAAAGTATCCAACTATTTCAGGAATTCAATACTTGAATGTTACCGCAATAGACAGCGATGGGATAGGTAGCTGTAATTATTCCTTTAGGACAACATCCATAAATGGAAGTCTTTCAAGTGCATCAGAGGATTACTGGAATGGAACCGTTGATACAAACCTATTGACAGATGGATTTTATTGGTTAGATGCCGTATGTGTTGATTCTTATGGGAATCCTCCAGCAAATGACAGTATATATGTTAAAGTATCAAATAGTGTGCCAAGCGTGTTATTGATGTATCCTATTAATCAATCAAATTTTTCAATAAGTACTTTTGATATTCAATTCAACACTACAAGCACTCAAGGAGGGGTGATAAGCTGCAATCTAACATTAAATGATGGGGTATATAACTCTGTTCCCATACTTGCAAATAGTGGAGTTCCAAAAAACTATACTTTGGTGAACCTTACAGATAATGATTATTATTGGAATGTAACCTGTTGGCAGGAAGTGTCAGTAACAAATACAAGTGAAACTCGGTTATTCACTGTAGATACAACACCTCCAACTATAATAAAGAATTATCCTATTGCTGGAAGTTCAATAAATACTTCATCATTTGATTTCCTATTCACTCCAAGTGATGTTCATGATCTACAGAACTGCACTTTGTACATTGATGGAACAATAAACCAGACAAAGAATACAACAGAACTATCCAACGGTGTCCAAAACAATTTTTCAATAAGTGGACTTTTGGAAGGATATCATACTTGGGATATGATGTGCTATGATGTGTTTGGAAACAATCAGACAGCAGGAACAACAAATTTTACTATAGATTTAACAGCTCCAATAGTGTATCTTTATGCACCAACATCTGCCCAACTATTCGGATATAATGATATTGAATTCAACTGGTCTGCAATAGATAATCTTGACTTGGATCTTTCATGTGATCTTACAATAGATTCAACCATTAGTGATTCAAATGTGAGCACACTAAATAACACTAATACAAGCACTATTATAACTGTGGTTAATGGATTCCATTATTGGAACGTAACCTGTTATGATAATGCAGGAAACATGAATTTCAGTGAAACACGAAATTTTACAGTATCTGCACCACCATTACCCATTCTTATCAGTCCTCAAAATTATACGGGAGGTTTCACAACAACAAATGGGACATTCACTTATAACGCGACACATGATGCTGCAATAGATAATTGTTCATTATACATAGATGATTCATTCAATCAGGCAAACGATTCGATATTATTGAACGGTCTGAATTATTTCTATGTAGATACTCTTTCAAGCGGAAACCATACTTGGCAAGTAAAATGCGAAAATCCTTCAGGAATAGGAAACAGCAGCAAATGGGTTTTCTGGGTCGATCTAGTGGATCCGAATGTAACTTTGGATACTCCTTTCAATGGTTCAGAGATAAACAGTTCAAACACGATACTATCTTGGTTTGCCATAGATGACTTGACATACAACATGACTTGTGATCTGAATGTTCAAGGAACAATATATGGTGGGATAACAACTTTAAACAATACAAATACTACTTATAATTTGACTGGATTGACAGACGGAACCTATTATTGGAATGTTACTTGTTATGACAGGCTTAATAGAACAGATGTGTCAGACACTTGGTGGTTCAAGATAAATGGTGCACCATCAATAACATTGGACTATCCTATAAATCATGCAAACATTTCAACGACAAATATAACATTCCTTTTCACACCAAGCGACAGTGGAGGACTCGAAAACTGTTCAATATATTTAGATGGAAATCTTGAAGATACAAAAAATAGTTCAGAACTCATTAATGGTGTACAGAACAATTTTACAATCTATGATATATTGGAAGGATATCATAACTGGACAATAGGTTGCTATGATACTGTGGGAGACTCAAGCATCGCTGAACCTTATAATTTCACTGTTGATTGGACACCTCCGACAATAACACCTTTAGCTCCAAACGCAACAACTTATTATACAGGTGATATAGAATTTAATTGGACGGCAATAGATGCTCTCTCTGAAGATTTATCTTGCATGATAGATATAAGTGATCATGGAATAGAAGGACCCTACTCTGTTGCAAACTCAAGCTTCAACAGTTATATTGTGATTGGGATATCTGATGGCTTGCATTATTATAATATAACTTGTGCAGATGTATCAGGAAATAATGCAACAACTACAATCTTAAATTTTACAGTAGATACTGCTCCGGTGATAATACTTAACAGTCCTATAGATTATTTTGGAATAAATGATAGTCAAGCCACTTTTAATTATACTGCAAGCGACACTAGCGGGGTTGAAAACTGCTCATTATACCTAAACGATGCATATCAAGGAATAAATACTACAATAGCAAATGGCGGGTATAATTATTTCACATCAACAGGATTATCGCAAGGACTCTATAATTGGACAATCGAATGCACGGACTCAAATGGTTTCACAACCAATAGCACAACCGAACATTTCTATATAGATACAACTCCTATGCGAAACCTGACAATAAACTATCCAGAAAATAATTCAGTTATACATTTATCTTCAATACCTTTTAATATAACAGCAGTAGATGATATAACTCAAAATATGACTTGTCAGTTTTACATAGATGGGGCATATAACAGCACAATAATTGCAGAGAACAATACTCCTTCAATAAATCTTATAACTGACTTTACTGAAGGACCTCACTCTTGGTATGTATATTGCTTTGATTCGATAGGGAGCTATCTTGGAGGAGAAACATACTATTTCAATGTTAGTTTTGACCCTCTTGTAAGCTTGATAAATCCTCAACCCCAAAGTTGGCATAATGAAACAAGCATCAACCTTCAATATCTACCAGAAGACAACAATGCAACACTTCAATGGTGCGATCTTTATATAAACGATGTGTATAATAACACTCAAATATTAAGACCTTCGGGTGTAGTATCTAATTATTTACTCAGTGGATTAGTTGAAGGAACATATTATTGGAACTGGGCATGCTTTGATTGGGATAACAATGGAGCAAACTCAACACAATGGAACTTTACAATAGACTTAACTCCACCAACCACAAGCATAATTGTTCCAGCGGAAGGAGACACTTTCAACTATAGTCAGATATTATTCAATATAACTGGGTCTGATGCAATGTCACCAAACCTTACTTGCACAATAGATCTAGATGGTGTAATAATAGCAAATCAAACAATACAAAATGATACAAATCTTACTTATATACAATATAATGTGAGTGACGGAATACATTATTGGAACGCGACATGTGTGGATCTAGCAGGCAATTCCAATACAACAAATACTAGAAATTTTACAGTTCAAGAACCTCCAAGAATAAGCTTAGGACTGCCTTTGGATAATACTAGAGTAAGCACTGTAAACAATACCTTTTTCTTCACACCGTTCGATAATTCAGGAAACATATCAAACTGCACATTGATACTTAATAATTTGCCTTATGCAAACATAACAAGCGTAACCGAAGGGGTAGAAAACAATATAACGGCATACAACATGCTAAACGGTGAATATAATTGGACAGTAAACTGTACAGATCTAAGCGGAAACACAGGAACAAACACATCCACTAAAAGATTCATTGTTGATATAACACCGCCTATCATGAACCTAACTTTCCCTGAACCTGAACAATTAGTTGGATCAGAATTAGTAAACTTCAATTGGACAGCAACAGACACTTGGGCAACAAATCTTTATTGTAACCTAACAATAGATGATTCAGTAAACCAAACTGAGATACCAAGTGTCAGTGGAATATTTACAAATTATACTGTGAGTCTTATTTATGGTCCTCATAATTGGAGTCTTACATGTTGGGATGATCTTAATAACTCAAACACCAGTAACACATATAATTTCACTGTTCAAGCACCTGATCTATTTACAAACAATAGCAGGATATACTTCAATGATTCAAATCCAGATCTTGGGGATAATATAACAATTAGCTTAGATATAACAAATATTGGAAGCAGCACAGCAACAGACTTTAAAGTTCAGTTCTTTGAAGGAAATCCAACTCTTGGGGGGACACAGATAGGAAACAATCAAACACTTACACTTGCACCAAGTGCAAATATTACAGCGAACCAATCCTGGATAATAACGAGCGGTTTGCACGAGATATGGGCTTTAGTAAATAATGATCAATTCGTATTTGAATTAGATTTTACTAACAATAATGCAACAATAAATATAAGTGTTCTTTTAAGCAATATAACAAGTCCAAAAAATAATACTTGGACAAAAGACTTAACACCTGAAATAACTTTCAACCTGACAGATTTCATAGGAGGAACAATAAACTATACAATATTTGTAGATGGAAATTCAAACGGTCAGACAGGACAAGCGACAGATTCAGTGATAACTTCATTGAACCTTTCAGCATTATCTGAAGGAACACACTATATCGTTGTAGAAGCAACAGATTATCTTGGAAGAAAGAAAAACTCAACAGCTATATACATAAATGTAGATAATACAAGCGCAATAGTAAATTTCCAGACAGGTAACAATTCTTGGTTCAACACTACAACCCCTCTCATAAATTTCTCTATAACAGATAATCTTGACACGAATCTAAATTATAGTCTATATGTTGATCAATCCTACATAAACTCATCAAATATCACAAATGGAACCTATATAACGGAATTGATAGGGTCATTAAGCGAAGGGAAACACAATGTAACTATCGAAACACTTGATGAAGCAGGAAACATAGCAAACTATACTTTATCAATATATGTTGACACTACAAAACCTAATATAACTTTGGTAGGTCCAGAATATGATGCAAATCTCACTTCAACAAGCGCAATATTGAACATTACAGCAACAGATAATCTAGCACCTAATATGACTTGTTCAATAAATCTTGATGGAACAGATGTGATAACTCAAAATATAACCTCAAGTGATTATCTTGAATATCTAGCTACAAACCTATCTGAAGGCGTACATTACTGGAATGCAACATGTGCTGATCTAGCGGGAAATAGTAATACAACAGAGACTTCACAATTCAATATATTCATACCTCCAACAATAGAATTGATATCTCCAATCTCTAATTATTGGACAAACAATCAAACAGTTTTGTTCCAGTTCAACGCAACTGATGATACAGGATTTGAAAACTGTTCACTTCTAATAGATGGACAGATAAACCAAACAATACCTACTGCATCAATATTGAATGGAGGTATAAGCAATATAACTTCTCTATTATCTGAAGGAACCTATAATTGGAGTGTGATATGTTATGACAATACAACACAATATGTGATGAATACAAGTATCAATAGAACTATCAATATAGATCTAACAGCACCAAACGCGTCTTTTGTGACATTGAACCAAACTTGGACAAACATCCAGAACTATAATATATCTTTTAACGTAACAGATCTAATGGCTGATAATCTCACTTATAGGATATATCATAGTCAACCTTTTGTAGCAGGAAGAAATAATCTAGTGCTTGATTCAGTAAATGTAGTGAATCCTTCATTCAATATACTTGATAATATATCTCTAGGATTTAGAGTTATCCCTTTTAGAGATATTGAGAACTACATCATTATAGAAGTGACAGATCAAGCAGGAAACAAATACAATACTTCGCAATTGACAATCTATTATGATAATGTTCTTCCAACAGTCACCTTAAATTATCCAAAAGGAAATACATCAGAAAATGATTCCATGGCCTTTAATTTCACAGCAAGTGATACCGACAGCCCAACACTCGATTGTAATCTTACAATAAATGGTCAAGTCAATAAGACTTATACAAATATAACATCTCCAGTAGCCATAAATGAATTGATAACCGGTTTTGCAGCAGGATTCTACTATTGGAATGTCACATGCCTTGATCTAGCTGGAAACTATAAGACAAGCACAACAGAAAATTTCACAATCCCCGCACCTGATTTGATAATCACTTCAGGAAATATAACATTTAGTGAAGCAAGTCCTTCGGAAGGAGAAAACATAACAATATATGCAAACATATTCAGTGTAGGGGGAACTAAAGCACAAAATATAAATGAAAAAGATGCTTTAGAGATGGCAGAAAAATTAAAACAAATGGTTCAAATCAAAACCTTATCTTATCGCAAGGAACTGAATAACGAACAACCTTTTGTTGAACTGAAATCGGTAATGAAATCATTGTTTAAACATGTTTTTGAAACCATGGAAGAAATTACTTTTCCAGGTGAATCGATTTTAATGCATTGGAAAGGTTTAGATGATCAAAGACCGATTGTATTGATGTCTCATCTGGATGTGGTTGATGTGGATCAAGATGCATGGGATGAACCACCTTTTTCTGGCCATATTGTGAATGGTGAAATTTATGGCCGAGGCACATTGGATACCAAATCAACGGTTTGTGCATTCTATCAAGCATGTGATGATTTGATAGCATCTGGTTTTAAACCCGAACAAGATATTTATCTTTTCAGTTCAACAGATGAAGAAATCCAAGGTTTTGGAGCCGAAAAAGCGGTTGAATATTTAAAAGAAAAAGGCGTTCAACCATTTATGGTTTTAGATGAAGGTTGTGCCATTGTATCTGGTGGTTTACCAACAGTATCACAACCACTAGCGATGGTTGGGATTGTTGAAAAAGGATATGCAAACAGCAAATTTGTGGCAAAATCGAAGGGTGGACACTCTTCAACGCCTCCTAAGCATACACCGATTGCGAGATTATCAGCTTTTGTGAATGATGTTGAAAAACATTTTCCTTTAAAAACACAAATGATTCAAGAGGTTGAAGATATCTTTAAAGTGGCTGCGCCATATATGAAGGGGATCAAACGTTTCTTATTCATCAATATGTGGTTATTTAAACCATTGATTAAATGGATGTTGCCAAAGTTAAGCCCATATGGTAGAGCGCTCTTGTCAACAACAATAGCCTTTACAATGATGGAAGGCTCATCTCAAGAAAACGTGATTCCTTCAGAAGCATCCATCACCGCAAACTTAAGGATACATCCGATTCAAAATGTTGAAGAGAGTTATCAAGTGCTGAAGCAATTGGCAGAAAAATATGATGTTGAAGCCCATTTATTAAAGCATCGCAATGAAACCAATATGACAAAGACAACATCAAAAGCTTATGCTTATTTGTCTGAGTCTATTCAAAGGGCATTTCCTGATGTGGTTACATCACCCTATGTGATGCTTGGTGCGACCGATTGTCGACATTTTGATCAGATTACAGAATGTGCATTAAGATTCTCGCCGAT